>NZ_JALBHA010000670.1:0-2744 GCF_023006445.1 Bradyrhizobium sp. SHOUNA76 | reverse complement strand
TGCGACCGTCGCTCCTGTGGCTTTCGGCGCCGCGCCAGCGGACTTGGGCGCGCCCTTGGCCATGGCATTGGCGGTGCTCAAGGGGATTGGCGGGCCAACCCGGGTCCAGGTCTCGCCGCCGCAGAGGAAGCCCATCACGCAACCTTTGATCTCGAGCTGGTCGGCGCCGACAGGCGTGATGGTCGCGCTGTAGAGCTGGCCGTCCTTGGCGTTGTAGACCTGCCCTTCCCACTGATCGGCGCCGGGCTTCTTCTTCATGTCGATCAGCGTCGCCATGCCCAATGTCGGCCTGGTCTTTTTCGCGGCATCCGGGTTGTTCTCGTCGCGGCCGCCGGGCTGTTTTTCCCAGGAAACCGCGCCCCACATGCTGCCATTGCATTGGGCGACACGAATGTTGGCGACGCCATCGGCAACCCGCCAATCGCCGGTGGGATCGGCAGCGAACGCGGGGGTCAGGCAGGTGTAACCACCAGCCAGTATTATTCCGGTGTAAAGGGCCAAACGCATGATAGTTCCTCGGCAGTGCAACATGGTCTAAAGCTGTGCTTGCGAAGATGGTCCGAAAAAGGGCAAAAGGCCGCACAAACCGTTTTCAGTAACGGTCCGTTTTCAGTTGACGAAACGGCCCTCAACCGAAGTATGTAGCGGATGCACAGTCCAAATCCAGACATGTCTGAGCTATTCGCGGACCGTCAGGCCCAGCGTAGCGCCCTGCATAATCGGTATCTGAACGAGCAGTTCGTTCGGGTCCTCAAGACCATCGGCTACGATGTCGGCTTCCAGAAGGGGCAGGGGCAGTACCTCTACGACCGCGAGGGCGCGCGCTATCTCGACCTGTTGTCCGGCTTTGGCGTGTTTGCGATCGGACGCAATCATCCCGTCATGCGCGAGGCGCTCAAGAGCGTGCTCGACGCCGACCTGCCCAATCTCGTCCAGTTCGACGTCTCGGTGCTCGCCGGCGTGCTCGCCGAGCGGCTCCTGAAATACGTCCCCCATCTCGACAAGGTGTTCTTCGCCAATTCCGGCGCCGAATGCGTCGAAGCCGCGATCAAGTTCGCCCGCGGCGCGACGGGGCGCCCCGGCATCGTCTATTGCGCCCACGGCTATCACGGTCTGACCTATGGCGCGCTGTCGCTGACGGGTGATTCGAACTTCCGCACCGGCTTCGAGCCGCTGCTGCCGGGCTGCACCTCGATCCCGTTCAACGATCTGGCCGCGCTCGAAAAGGCGCTGGCCTCGCGCGAGGTCGCGGCCTTCGTGGTCGAGCCGATCCAGGGCAAGGGCGTCAACATGCCCACCGACGAGTTCCTGCCGGGCGCGGCCGCGCTCTGCAAGAAATACGGCACGCTGTTCGTCGCCGACGAGATCCAGACCGGCATGGGCCGCACCGGCCGCTTCCTTGCGGTTGAGCACTGGAACGTCGAGCCCGACATGGTGCTGCTGTCGAAGTCGCTGTCGGGCGGCCACGTCCCGGTCGGCGCGGTGCTGACGCGCAAGGCCATCTTCGACAAGATCTTCAACCAGATGGACCGCGCCGTGGTGCACGGTTCGACGTTCTCCAAGAATGATCTGGCGATGGCCGCAGGCATTGCCACGCTCGATGTCATGGAATCGGAGAAGCTGATCGAGTCCGCCGCCAAGCGCGGCGCCGAGTTGCGCCTGGCGCTGACGCGCATGGTGCCCGGCTACGAGCTGATGAAGGAAGTGCGCGGCAAGGGCCTGATGATCGGCGTCGAGTTCGGTCCGCCGAAGTCGCTGCGGCTGCGCGCCTCCTGGAATGTGCTGGAGGCGGCCAACAAGGGCTTGTTCTGCCAGCTCATCACCGTACCGCTGTTCAAGGACCACAAGATCCTCACGCAAGTCGCCGGCCACGGCAGCCACACCATCAAGCTGCTGCCGCCGCTTACCATCACCGAGGAAGACTGCGGCTGGATCGAGAAGGCGTTCGACGACGTCATCGCCGGCAGCCACAAGGTCCCCGGCGCGATCTGGTCGCTCGGCAAGACGCTGGTGGACAACGCAGTGAGGCGGTCGGCGTAGTTTCGCCGATCCGTCTCAACGCTCGTCATTGCGAGCGAAGCGAAGCAATCCAGAATCGTTCGCGGAAAGATCCTGGATTGCTTCGTCGTTACGCTTCTCGCAATGACCGCGAAGCCGTCTACCCCTCCACATTCGCCTTCATTGCCGCCTCGAACTTGTCGACGAATTCGGCGAGCTCGTCGGCGCCGATGTCGCTGACGGCCCAGAAGTTCAGGCCGCGCTCGCCCCAGCGGCGGCAGTTGAAACCCTGCATGGTCTCGGTCTTGGGCGCACGGTGTTCCGCGTTCGATGTTTGCGACACGAACAGATTGACGACGTGTTGCCGTCGCTTGTAGACGACCGCGCCGATGGCGCGGGCGTCGATATAGTCGAGCCGGCCGCCGACCAGCGTGAAACCTTGCGCGGTGAGATCGATCACGGGTGGGGCGACGTCGAGCTTGCCGTTGAACCACGGCTTGACCGTATGTTGATCGGTCGAGACCACATCGGTGAGATGACCGGCCTGAAGCGAGCGCAGATGCGCGGAGACCACCTCCGACAGGATACGCTGCTGGTCGTCCTGGCGCAGCACCAATGCGACGATGCCTGTTGCGGCCAGTGCAGAGACCGCCGAGCCCATCGCAAAGCCGCGCAGCACGGAGCGGCGGGTCGGTTGCTGGCGCTGCGGCTGCGGCAACGAGGCCTCGATCCGGGCGCGCAGGCTT
>NZ_JALBHA010000066.1:0-19450 GCF_023006445.1 Bradyrhizobium sp. SHOUNA76 | reverse complement strand
GCCGATCGACCACAGCAGCATGCCGCCGGCAAAATCCTCGCCGAGATGGTACATCTGGCCGACCAGCGCGATGCCCGCACCGAAGATGATGGCGCCGACGCTGGCGCAGAGATCGGCGAGAACCTCGCGCCCCCTCGCAGCGAACCAAGCGCCGAGGCTGCCGGTAGCGACCATGCCGGCGAGCAGGATCGCGAACCGCAGCAGCCGCGCGATCTCCGTCCAGTGCGCCGCCACGAAGGCAAGGAACGCGGCCGCGATCAACAAGCCGCCGACGATGCCGACGACGACGGCGATGTTGATGCCCGCAGGCAGTGGCGGCAGCGCATTGCGGATCGAGGCGACCGCCGCCGGCGCAATCACGCCATCGGCCTCCCATCGCGCAAGATCAGCGTCCAGGCGGTCCCGGTAGGTCTTCTCGAACATCGTGGTGGATTACCTCGGTGCCGCCGGATGGCGGGGCATTGCTGGGTCGGAGCGGGCGGGGAGTTGGTTCAAGCTATTAGCACCCTGAGCGGGGTCTTATGACCTCGGACAACAATAAACGCGAAAACAACCCCATGCACAGTAGCCGGGGGCTGAAAGATCAATGACTTACGGGAGTCCGAATTCGTCTGCCTCGTCGGGCAAATTCCAGGAGCGATGCGCGTGGCGTCATCGCCGAGCGCGGCAAGAGCGCGATCCTCGTCACCCCCATGACATCGGCGAACCCATCGCCATGGCCGGCCGCCGAGACGCTGCCCTCGCGGACGGTTCTGACAAACAGGTCCAAGGCCTGAAGGTCCAACCCTGAAGGCGATTCATCGATCTTTTCATATTCTGCAAAAGAGATGCTCAGATTGCGCGAATGGTTGCAGGGCTCTCAAAGCTGTAGCGTTCACTCAACATGGCCATAAACGGCCACATTGCAGCGAGGGGGACTGCAGCCATGGAATCGCTGGCGAAAACCAGTTGCCCCGGATCGACGGTGATGAGAGCGCTGCTGTGTCTCGTTGCCGCGACGATTCTGGCGCTCCAGGCGGGTACCGCGAGGGCCCAGACGGCCGCGGAATCCTGGCCGAACCGTGCGATCACCTGGGTGGTGCCGTTCGGGGCCGGCGGCGTCACCGACGGCCGCCTGGAACATCTCGCGGGCGAGGTGCTGGGCAGTGCCGGGGCCGGGGGAACCGAAATCGACCTTGCCCGGGTTGGCCTTCGCGTAGGCGACGAACTGAGAAGGTCCCGGTTTTGTCTCCATTACCATTTGTGCCGGCGACGACGGCTACTAGATCGGATTCGCACTGCTCAATCGCCCCCGTCGACGACGTGAACTTTATGGCAGCGCGGATTTACAATCCAAGACTGAAACTGCGACCGAAAACGGGATTTGCTCTTGCGGCTGTGGAAAGATCGCTCTGCCGTAGACGGCGCTCGCGACGGTGCCAGACGGTCAAGCCGATCTTGAAAGGGGCCATTAGAGGAGCCACTGCAGCAGCGAATATGGCGGATCAGAATCGGGATGATGCTCGAACACGCCAAAAACCTCGGTGCCGATTGTGACCGCCTGCCGTGGGTCGCCCAGGAGATTCCCTACCATGCGGATGCCGCCGGCATGCGGAAGCTCGACCAGGACGGCGAGATAGGGGCCGTGCTGCCGGAGCGCTGCATGCGACGGATGCCAGACCCGCTCCCAGCTGAAAATGCGGCCAAGCGGAGCGACCTCAACCCATTCCAGATCGAAAGCGTGGCATCGATGGCAGATCCATTCGGGGCCGAATTGCCAAGCACCACAGTCCCCACAGCGCTGGACGAGAAGCCGGCTTTCGCGCAATCCCGCCCAGTAAGGCGACGACAGGCCGTCGGGCTCAGCCACCGGGATCGGAAGCCCCTTGGGAAGATAGGACACGTTCTCCGGGACGCTCACAGCGTCGCCTCCGAGCCGAGGAGCAGATTGCTGACCGGCGTGACCATCGGACCGCCAATGACCATGGCAACGTCGTTCCGCTCGGCCTGGTTGGTCGAGGTGCCGCGGACCTGGCGCACGGCCTCGAGCACGAGCTCAAGGCCGTGCATATAGCATTCGGCAAGATTGCCACCGCTGGTGTTCAGGGGAAGCCGCCCTGATGGCGCGGTGAGATTTTCGAGTGTGAGAAAATCATTGGCCTGCTCAGGCTCGAAGAAACCATGCTCGGCGAGCGCCATGACGACACCTCCGGTGAAGTTTTCGTAGGCTTGAACCGTTCCGACATCGGAAGGGCCTAGCCCGGCCATGCGATAAAGATCCGGAGCAACCGTGTCGAAGCCGGCGCTGGCGTAGCTCGGCGTATTGTGGGGAATGGCTCCGCTGCGGTGTCCTGCGCCCATGGCTGCGCCAAGCACGAAGACCGGCTTCTGCCGAAACTCGCGCGCACGCTCCTGCGAAACAACGACCAGCGCGGCGGCGCCGTCGTTCTCCATGCAGCAATCGTAGAGATGAAACGGTTCGACGATCCAGCGCGAGGCATCGTATTTTTCGATGTCGAGGGGCTTGCCATGCATGACAGCGCGCGGGTTTGACTGGGCGTGGCGATACGACGCGAGCGCGATCGCGCGCAAAGCTCCCTGGCTGACGCCATGCTCGTGCATGTAGCGCTGCACCTTCATCGCAAAGCGCTGCGGCGGAGCCAGGACGCCATACGGCATCAGATAGGCCTTTTCACCAAAAATGGTCTCGGTGCCGCCGACCTGTCCGAAGCGGCCATATTGGCCCTGCGCCAATGCGCGAAACACCACGACGCAGTCGGCCAGCCCGGCCACAATGGAGGCCGCAGCGTTGGCCACTGCGGCGCAGCAGCCGCCTCCTCCACCGCCCCATTGCATCGTCGTCGTACGAAGCCGGTGCGTGCCGAGCGCCGCGGCCAACCGCGAGGCTTCGTTTCGATCGTCGCCGTAGGACGAGAATCCGTCGATGTCGCGCGGATCAAGTCCTGCGTCCTTGCACGCGGCGAGAATGGCCTTCAACGCGAGCTTGAACTCCGGATCCGGCGACGTGCCGTGGCGATAATAATCGGTCTCGCCGACGCCGACCACGGCAACGCGGCCCCTGAGCGTCCGCTGGTCGCCCGGCTTTGACATCAGGCCTTGCTGCCTCGCGGCGCATTCGGACCGAACGCTCCGGCCTCCGCCAAGCTTACCATCCGCCTGTCGTCATAACCAAGCAATTCGCGAAGCACGCTCTCCGTATGCTGTCCGACCGCGGGAGCCGCCACCGGATCGGCAATGGGCGTCTCTGAATAGCGGATCGGGAGGCTGACATTCGGCACCCAACCCACCCTGTCGTGCGGAATGCGCGTGACGATCCGGCGTTCCCTGGCCTCGGGGGATCGGATCGCGTCGCCCACGCTTCGCACCTGTCCGTGCGGAACGCCGGCGGCCCTCATCCGCGCCTGCCAGTGCGCCCATGGTTGCTGCGCAAATGCTTCGCCGAGAAGCGCAAACAGCTCGTCGCGACGCCCGATCCGATCAGACCCCGTCGCGTAGATCTCCGCCGAAGCCAGATCGTCACGATCAAGGACCTGCGACATCAGACGCTGAAATATCTTGTCGTTTCCGCAATTGATGTAGAACGCGCAGTCCTTGGCCTGAAACACGCCGGACGGGCACGTGTCCGGACTGGTATTTCCACCCCGTTGAGGATTGGCACCGGTGAACAGATGCTGCATCGTTGCGTAGCCGGTCATCAGGACGGCGCTGTCGAACAGCGAAAGCTCGACCGCCTGTCCCAGGCCGGTGCGCTCGCGAGCGACCAGGGCCCCGAGGATCGCATTGCCCGCCATCATCGCCGTGCTGATGTCCATGACCGGCGACAAGGCACGTACGCCCTCGCGATCGGCGTAGCCGTTCATCGATACGAAGCCGCTTTCGACCTGGGCGATGGGATCGAAACCCAGCCGATCCGCATACGGACCGTCGCGCCCGTAGGCCGAGACCGAGCAATAAATGATCTGCGGCCTGATCTTGCGGCAGCTTTGATAATCCAGTCCGAGGCGCTCCATGACGCCCGTCGAGAAATTCTCGACGATCACGTCCGCCGTCGCAATCAACTCCCGCACGATGCCGACTGCGCTCTCCGATTTGAGATCGAGCGCGACACTGCGCTTGTTGCGGTTGGTCCAGAGAAACGGAGCGCCGAGCCCGAGCTCCTTGTCCACGGGTGGGTAGCGGCGAAGATCATCGCCGCGGCCCGGCACCTCGATCTTGATGACCTCCGCTCCCATATCGGCGAGTATCATCGTCGCGAACGGTCCGGCGATGAAGTGCGAGAAGTCGATCACCCTGATGCCGCCCAGCGCTTTTGGCGCGCCGGAAGGACGGGGCGTATGTTCAGGGAATTCCGCTTCAAGCTGATTCAACATGGTGTCATCCGGTAAATTGCTGTCGTTTGACATCGCGGCGCGATGTCGCGTCGGTCAATTCGCTTTTGTGCTCTCGACCAGCGTGCAGCCGCCTTGATCGAGCGGCCGAAACGCCTCGGGCCCGGAGAGAACACCGATGTTTTCCAGCAGGTCCCATTTGCCTTTTGACGTCTTGGGGTCCTTGGCCTTGAGGATATACATGTTGTGGATCGCGCGGCCATCCGGACGGACCACGACGCGACCGTACAGCGCATCGTCAATCGGCTTTTCCTTCATCTTGCGGATGACGGCCTGCGCGTCGTTCGTTCCGGCCTCGTGTGCCGCGTTCAGATAGGCCATGACGGAGGAATAGACACCGGCATGAAAGGCGGTGGGCGAGTGGCCGTGCTGGCGCTCGCTGAACTTCGCCGACCAGGCACGGCTGGCATCATTGAGATCCCAGTAGAACGGCTGGGTGATGATCATGCCCTGCGCTGTCGCAAGCCCGCTCGATTCGATGTCGTTGGTCGTCGCCAGCAGGGCCGCAAATTGCCGTCCCTTCTCCTTCAGGCCGAATTCGGCCGATTGCTTGATGAGATTGACCGTATCGCCGCCCGCGGTTGCGAACGCGATCACGTCCGCGCCGGAGGCGTCGGCCTGGAGAATGAACGAGGCATAGTCCGGGCTGTTGATCGGCACGTTCACCGATCCGAACACGCTGCCGCCGCCGGCGGTGATGACGGACGTTCCATCGCGGACCATCGACTTTCCGAGCGCGTTGTCGGTGGCGATGAAGTACCATTTCTTGCCGCCGCGACCGACGAGATACTCGCCGATCGTGTGCGAGGAAGCCCAGGTGTCGAACGTCCACTGGATGGTATTGGGCGAGCAGAATTTTCCAGTCAGATCCGACGACGCCGCGCTGGACGCGATCAACGCGACCTTGCTGCCGCGCACGACCTCATTGACGGCGAGCCCGACCGCCGAATTGGGGACATCCGCAACCGCGTCGACGCCGTCCTGGTCCATCCAGCGCCGGGCGATCGCGGCGCCGATATCGGCCTTGTTCTGGTGATCTGCCGAAATGATCTCCACCTTGAAGCCGGGATTGGCCTTCATGAACTCTTCAGCCGCCATCTTCGCTGCGGTGACCGAGCCCTCGCCGGCATTGTCCGAATACGGACCTGAGGCATCGTTGAGAATGCCGATCTTCATGACGCGAGCAGAATCCGCCAGCGCCGGCGAACACACGGCAGCGATCATCAGGCCTCCGACAATTCGCGATACAGATCCCATGCGTTTCATCCCTTGATTATTGTTGTATTCCGCTAGAGGTCCAAAACGAGCGTGCGCGTCCTGGAGCCCGAGCAGCAGATCATGATCGTCTTGTTGGAGGCCTGCTCTTCCTCGCTCAGATACTGGTCGCGATGATCCGGTGTTCCGTCCAGCACACGCGTCTCGCAGGTGCCGCAGACACCCTCGCTGCAGGCGTAGCTGGGAGAGATGCCGGCCTCGAGGAGCGAATCCAAAATAGTTTTGCCAGCTTCCACTGCGACGGTGCGGTTGCTTCTGGCCAGCTTGACCTCGAAGCCTCCCTCGAGCGCCGGGGCCTCCCTGGCCTGGAAATACTCGACGTGGACGCAACCCTCGGGACGGTCGGCCGCGGCGGCCTCGAACGCCTTCAGCATCGGCGCGGGGCCACAGCAGTACAGATGAGCTTGCGCGGGCGCCTGTTTGACGATCGACGCCAGGTCGAACATCCGCCCCGAGCGTTCGTCGTCAATGTCGACGTGCAGATTCAGATGGACGTTAGGCCGCAGGCTCCCGATTTCATCGAGAAACGCCGCCGCAGCACGCGTCCTCGCGGCATAGAACAGGTCCCAGCGGCGTCCCAGAAATTCAAGCCGGCGGATCATCGACAGCAACGGCGTGATGCCGATGCCCCCGGCGACCAGGACGGATGTCTCCGCATCTTCGCGGAGCGGAAAATTGTTCTTAGGAGCCGAAACCGTCAAAATATCTCCGACCCTGACATGGTCATGGAGGAAGCTCGCCCCTCCCCGGCTCGCGGCGTCCTTGTTGACCGCGATGACGTAGCGATGCCGCTCGCGCTGGTCGTTCAACAGCGAATAGCTCCGGATCATCTTGTCGGGTAGGTGCAGATCGATGTGACTGCCGGCCGTGAACGGATCGAGCTCGCCTCCGCCCGGCGGCACCAACTCGTAGGAATTGATGCGTTCGGCCTCGTAGGTCATGCGCTTGATGCGAACCGGGATGACACGCTCGGTCATGGCGCCATCCTCCGCCAGTTGAGAGGACGTCCGACTCACATCTCGTATCCGAAATCGGCGCCGAGCCTGGCCCGCATGAACGGCGCGCCGACGTCGACCCAGGAATCCTCCGGAGGAAGTCGCAAGGACACGGCTCGCACCATGAAGACATCGGGGTCAGCCACGCCCTTTGGTTTGGTGCCATGATCGCGATAGGCGCCCAGCGCTTCGAGGATGAAACGGCGCGTCATCGCGATGCCGGTATCGCTCGAGCAAAGATTTTCTTTTGTACGGTCGAAGACCGGTGAAACGCCGCTCTGGCAGGCACCGTCCTGCACCCACAGCCCGGGCAAGCCCGAGAACCAGGTCGAGCGCTGGGCCTCGTGGTCGAATTGGAAGCCGTTCTGCGGATTGTACCTGGTCCAGTAACCGGCATAGGGGACCGTCACGGGATGCTGAACGAGCGCGTTGCGACTGGCGTGCCCGCTTTCGCGGCCATTGTGCCCTTCCGCGAAGATCTGCCGTGTCTTGGGGCGGAGCGGCTCGGAAGGATGGTATGAGAACATGATGCAGAGCGTGTTCTCGTCGTCGATCGGCACCCAGGCGTGCCCGCTGAGATCCGGGAACGGAGACAGCGGCGGGACCAGCGTATAGAACGGCAGCATGAACTGATTCACGCGCCAGTAGAGCGTGTTGGCGTCGTAGTTGCGCCGCGCAGCGATGCTCATCCCGAAATTCTGCTTGATGCATTCGAATGTCGGGCGAAGGTCCCGCTTCTGGATCCACGCACTCGTCGTGCCTTGGGTGTCCAGGCGGCCGTGGAGCAACGGCGCGTGCGCCGAATCGATCTCGCCTTCCACGGCCTGAAGCCAGTTGCACTCCTGGACGCGCAGGCTGACATGCACCTGCTCCTGCGGCACGAGATTCCATTCGACGTTCGGAAGCGGCGGCGGATCAGCCTGGTCTGGCCCCATATAGGTCCAGATCATGCCGTTGCGCTCGCGGCACTGGTACGCCTTGATGCGCACCCGCTCCTTGAGACGGCTACGCACCGGCTCTGCCGGCATATCCGTGACGGCCCCCGTCACGTCGAACTTCCAACCGTGATAGACGCATCGCAGCCCGCAATCCTCGTTGCGCCCGAAGATCAGCGGAGCGCCCCGATGCGGGCAGGCTTGGTCGACCAGGCCCACGCGCCCCTCGGAATCCCTGAAAGCGACCAGATCCTCGCCGAGCAACCGGATCCGCCGCGGCTGTCCGTCCGGGGTCAGATCGGCCGAAGGCAAAAACGGAATCCAGTAGAGACGGAAGAGTTCGCCAAGCGGTGTGCCCTTTCCGACTCGCACCAGCCGCTCATTGTCTTCATGTGAGAGCATGACAGTTCTCCATTCGAATCGAAGGCATCGGGTCGCCGTTATGGGTTTGCCGTCGTGAGCAGCGGAGCCACGCGCTCCGCCAGGCCGAGGTCGCGTACTGTCCAGAGTGGATCGGATGTTACGAGCGGTTGGCGCGGTATCGGAGGCTGCCGGCCTTGCTCGACCAGGCCGACGATGATTTCGATCCGTCGCCGTTCGAGATCCCGGAGCGCATGTTCGACCACCGCGCCTTCCGCCGCGCAGCCCGGTAATTCCGGATAAGCGAGGCGGATCAGCCATTGTCCGGGCGCCCTCTCCACAGCTTCTGCTTCGAGCAGATAAGGGACCGCCAGCAATTCGCGCAGATGCAACGTGACCTCCCTGGCAATTAATACGTATACGTATTATAATTCGCTTCCGCTTGCAATGGCTCTAATTCGGCCAATTACGCCGCATTGCGGTAGAGTTGAGCTCGCCGACCCAAGCTGTTACCCGCGAGGCGACCGTCAGGAATCGGAGCGAGGTTGAAAGCACATGAGCGCGAGCGGACGCACGGAGAAGGATTCAGCAGCGGAGCTTGCGCGCACCTGGCAATTGGAAGGCGGCATCGGATTTCTGCTGCGGCTGCTCGAGGCCCGGTATGACGGCCTCTATCAGAGCCTGACCAGACAGAGCGACATCACGCCGCGGCAGTTCGGCGTGCTCATGGCGCTCTACCAGCGGGGTCCGATGACGGCGTCCGTTCTCGCCGACCGCATCAGTTGTGACCGGAACACACTCAGCGAGATGCTCAAGCGCATGGCCGTGCGGCGGCTGGTCTCAAAGAAGAGCAGTCCGGAAGATCGCCGTTCCATTCAGATTCAGATTACCGCCAAGGGCGAGGAAGCTTTGCTAGCGGTCATTCCGGCGGCAGCCGAGCTGCAGAGCCTGATGCTGGTACCCCTGCGCAAGGAGGATCGGGCTCATTTCCTGAAGTGCCTGCTCGCGATCGCAAAGGCCTCCCCCGTCGCCGGCGCGCCGGAAGAGTGACGCCGGTCGCCTCGGCGATGCCGTCGGCTGGTCGCGCGGGCCTATCGCGCCAGCGCGATCTCCTTGTCCTGCCGTTTGGAGACCTCAGCACCCCTGCTCGGGCTCTTATGCCTCCGCGACGTCTCGTTGGGGACTGCCGCGCTTCGGCGTCCACCTTCAGATATTGATGCCGTGTCCGGTCTGGCGGTTCAGCTGATTTTGCCGCTCTCGGATGTCGCCGGGTAGGGCGCGGCCGGAGGCGGCCGGAGAAGACGCCGGGAGCCTTTCGGCGCCCGACCTACTTGCCAGTCCCCTAGGTCAAAGATATATTGGTCCAACCATTGATATCAACTAGGCAAGGAGGGCGCCCCCATTATGAGCTTGACCGAGGAGCAGGTCGCCTTTCGCGACAGCGTTCAGAAAGTTGTTGCCAAGCACGTCGCCCCGATCGCCGCCGAGATCGACGCGACGGATCGCTTCCCCGAGGAGATCGTCAAGATTTTCGGCGAGATGGGGCTGATGCAACTCTGGGTGCCCGAGCAGTATGGCGGTCCCAACGGCAATCTCACCATGATGTGCATCGCACGCGAGGAAATCGCGAAAGTCTCGCCGGCCTGCGCGTCGATTGCCGGCCTCAACACGATGTTCATCATGCCGCTGCTGCACTTCGGGTCGGAAGAGCAGCGCAAGCGATTCCTGCCGATCATTGCCGAGGGCGGCGTCGTCACGGCCATCGCTATTTCCGAGCCCCAGGCGGGATCGGACGTCTCCGCCCTCAATACGCGGGCTCGGAAGGACGGCGACAGCTACGTCATCAACGGCAGGAAACAGTGGTGCAGCTACGGCGTTGCCGCCGACTACATCGTTCTGATGGCGCGCACCAGCGACAGCCCCGGCTCGGACGGCATCAGCGCATTCATTCTCGAGCCGAAGAAAATGCCGGGCATCAGCTTCGGTCGCCATGAGCGCAAGATGGGTTTCCGCGGGGCGCCAAACACGCCGATCTTCCTGGACAACGTCCGCGTACCCGCCGAAAACCTCGTCGGCGAGGAAGGCAAGGGCTTCAAGGCCTCGATGCGCGCGCTCGACCTCAATCGGCCGACGATCGGCGCCCAATGCGTCGGCCTCGCGCAAGGCGCGTTCGAAGCGAGCCTCGCCTACGCCAAGGAACGAAAACAGTTCAAGAAGAGCATCTCCGAATTCCAGGGCGTCCAGTTCATCCTGGCCGACATGGCCATGCAGATCGAGGCGGCGCGTGCGCTGGTCTACGAATGCGCCCGCGCTGGAGACGCCGGCGACTGGAAGCGCCTCAACCTGCTCGCGAGCATGGCCAAGTGCTTCAGCAGCGACATGGCGATGAAGGTGACGACCGACGCGGTGCAGGTCTTCGGCGGCTACGGCTACACCATGGATTATCCGGTCGAGCGGATGATGCGTGATGCCAAGCTGACCCAGATCTTCGAGGGAACGAACCAGATCCAGCGCCTCGTCATCGCGCGCGAACTGCTTCGATAGCCGCCAAATCAAGAAACGCAGACCTGGAGGAACGCCCTTGAGCCGTACATCGGTCCTGACATCGTGCTCTCTATTCGCAGCCACTCTGCTGTCCCTCTCGGCCGCGCATGCCCAGAAGACTTATGATCCAGGCGCCAGCGACACCGAGATCAAGCTCGGTCAATCGACGCCGCTCAGCGGCCCGGCCTCCGCGTTCGGCGCAGGGGCAGGACGTGCAGTGGTCGGCTACTTCGACATGCTCAATGAAGGGGGCGGGATCAACGGACGCAAGATCAGCTTCACTCAACTCGACAACGCCTACAGTGCGCCGAAAGCCGTCGAGCAATCCCGAAAGCTCATCGAGGATATCGGCGTCCTTGCCGAGGTCGGCACGATAGGAACCGCGCCGAACGTCGCCATCCAGAAGTATCTCAACTCCAGGAAGGTGCCGCAACTCTTCATCACCGCGGGAGGACGCCGCTTCAACGATCCGACTCAATTTCCCTGGACCGTTCCGCTCTATCCCGACTTCGAGACCGAAGGCCGCGTCGTTGCGAAATACATCCTCAAGGCCAAGCCGGAGGCGAAGATCGGCGTCCTCTATCAGAACGACGATTTCGGGAAGGATTATCTCAAGGGGCTACGCGCGGGACTCGGCGCGAAGGCGGCTCTGATCGTTGCCCAAGCCTCCTATGAAGTTTCCGACCCAACCATCGACTCGCAAATCGTTCAGTTGAAGTCCGCCGGCGTCGACACGCTGATCGAGCAGTCTTCGGCCAAGGCCGCGGCGCAGTCGATCCGCAAGGTTCATGAACTGGACTGGCATCCGCTGCACATCATCGGTGGCTCGACCGCCTCCGTCGAGACGGTGCTGAAGCCGGCCGGCCTTGACGCCTCGCGCGGACTGGTCACCACGCAGTTTCTCAAGCAGCCGGGCGATCCGGCCTGGGCCGACGACGATGAGGTCAAGGGCTACAAGACTTTTCTCAGGAAGTATGCGCCGTCGGTCAATCCAGACGATTACTCGGTGCTCGTCGCCTACATGAACGTCAACGCGCTGGGGGCCGTTCTGAAGGCCTGCGGCGACCAGTTGACCCGGGCGAACCTGATTCGGAAGGCCACATCCCTGCACGGCGAGCGAATGCCGATGATGCTGCCGGGTATCACCATCAGCACCACACCCGAAGATTACACGGCGTTCAAGACGCTGCGCATCGCCGTTTTCGATGGAACCAGCTGGAGCCTGTCCGGCGAGCCGATGACGGCGGATTAGAAGAAGAGAGCCGGTGGGTCGCGTCTCGTGCGCGCCCACCGCAAGTTTCGCCTGCGCCTTTCGGCACTGCTGAATATAGAGATGCTAAGGCAGGGACGAAGGCGGTAAGATCAAAGACTGATGTGGAAGCCGCCGTTGACTCCGATGTGCTGGCCCGTCGTGTACGAGGACGCATCGGAGAGCAGGAAGCAGACGGTCCGCACCACTTCGTCCGGTGTCGCCCAGCGTGCAAGCGGTATCTGCGCCAACATGCCATCGCGGAATTTCTCGCCGCGTACGACCTCGGTCATCGGCGTTTCGACCACGCCAAAGCAGATCGAATTGGTCCGGACGTTATATTTGCCCCACTCCCGGGCCGCGGTCATGGTCATGCCGAGCAGTCCGGCCTTGGCGGCGGCATAGTTGATCTGGCCTACCGACCCCTTTCGTCCCGCGTCAGACGAGATGTTGACGA
The DNA here is from genome assembly GCF_023006445.1 of Bradyrhizobium sp. SHOUNA76. Taxonomy (NCBI): domain Bacteria; kingdom Pseudomonadati; phylum Pseudomonadota; class Alphaproteobacteria; order Hyphomicrobiales; family Nitrobacteraceae; genus Bradyrhizobium; species Bradyrhizobium sp. SHOUNA76. The sequence goes on along the minus strand of NZ_JALBHA010000066.1, from coordinate 7,247 downwards.
TAGCTCCTCCCGAGGCGTCGCCGTCCTTGGCGCGCTGGACCAGGTGGCGTCCCACCGCCTGCAGCCAGAGGAACGCGCCCGTGAGATGAACGTCGATGACCTCGCGCCATTGAAGCATGCTCATCTTTTCGATCATCGCGGGACGAATGATGCCGGCATTGTTGACCAGTCCGTTCACCGAACCGAACCGACCGACGGCATCTGCGACGGTGCTCGCGGCCAACTCCGCGTCCGTGACGCTGCCGACGACCTTCATCACCCGCTCCGCAGGCAATGCCGCCAGGACGGCCCCAAGCGCCTCTCCGTTGAGATCGACGGCGACGACGTTCGCCCCGAGTTCGATCGCCAGTTCGGCCGTTGCTTTGCCGATCCCCTGTGCGGCGCCGGTGACGACGATCGTCCGGCCTTGTAGGGACACCATATTTTTTGTCATTCCCGGTTCCTCAGTTTCTGTTGAAGTCAAACATCTTGTGCGCGCACCGCTTCGGGCGAATCAGGTCGTTGCCCAGCCGTGACTGAGAACCAGCGCATCGCGCTCGACGACACGCGCCTGAAATGCGATGCGGTCATCGAGGTGCCAGCATTCGAGCTGGATCGTGTCTCCAGGAAAGACCGGCGCGGACATCCGAGCGCGGATCGTCTTCAGCCCTGCGGGATCTCCGTCGCAGAAGGTTTCCACCAAGCCGCGACAGGCAAATCCGTAAGTCGCAAGCCCGTGCAGGATGGGCCTCCGGAAGCCGGCCTTGCTGGCAACCGCGGGGTCTATGTGCAGGGGATTGAGGTCTCCCGACAGGCGATAAAGCACGGCCTGGTCCGGGCGCGTCGGTAACGTGATTACGCGATCCGGCCTACGATCAGGGACTGGCGTCGGAGCGGCGGCGGGTTCGTCACCGCCGGCGGCTTGTGAGAAGCCGCCGTCGCCGCGAAGGAAGAGCACCTGCTCACTGACGGCCACCAATCGTTTGGCAGCTTCGTCCCATAGTTCCTTCTCGACATGCATGATGGCGCCCTTGCCCTCGCCCTTGTCGACAAGCCGTGCGACGCGACTCTTGCCGATTAGAATTCCGCTTGGAGGAAGTGCGGCATGCATCTGCACAGACTGCTCCCCATGCACCATTTGCCCGAAATTGATGCCGAGCTCTGCATTGTCCCTCATCCAGGCACCCGGCGAGGCCAGAACGGTCGCCATGGTCGGAAGTGGCACCAGATCCTTTTCGTATACGAGGCGCAGTTGCCGCTCGTCCGATGGATCGCTCGCCGCACCGACACCGAGCGCGTAGAGAATGGTCTCTCTTGCCGTGTAGGCGTGGCGGACGTCGCCGGAGCGCCAAGCCCGCGTCTTTGCATAATCAACCATCGCCGACAGCCCTCAAATAACCCATCCAGCACCTATTTGTCTTTGGTTGAACCAATGATATATATCTGACCTGTCGTGGTCAACGATGCTTGATGCAGATGGCGGCCACCGGCTGAGCATGAGTCCGAGAGATCTGATGAGCATTCGACGCAAAGCCTGCATCGCGGGCGCCTACGAGCACCCCACCCGAAAAGCACCGGACAAGACGGTCGCCCAGTTGCACGCCGAATGTGCGCGCGGAGCCCTGGAAGACGCTGGCCTGCGCCTTGAGGATGTCGACGGCTATTTCTGCGCGGGCGATGCGCCAGGCCTCGGCGCGAACAGCATGGCGGACTATCTGGGGCTCCGGCCGCGCCATGTGGACACCACCGATACCGGCGGGTCCGCCTATTTGGTTCACGTCTCGCATGCCGCCCAGGCGATTGCCATGGGCAAGTGCAACGTGGCCCTAATCACGCTCGCGGGCCGGCCGAGAAGCGAGGGATCGAGCGGCGTGGCGCCAAGGCTCGTCGGCGCCGGAACGCCCGATGTGCCCTGGGAAGCGCCTTATGCCCCCGTGACGGTCAACATGTATGCGCTGGCGGCGGCTCGTCACATGTATGAGTACGGCACGACGAGCGAACAGCTGGCATGGATCAAGGTCGCGGCCGCGACCCACGCGCAGCACAATCCGAATGCGATGTTGCGCGATCAGGTCACGGTCGACGACGTCCTCGCCTCGCCCATGATCTCCGATCCCTTGCGCCGCCTCGACTGCTGCGTCGTCAGCGATGGCGGCGGTGCCCTGCTCGTCGTTCGCCCCGAGATCGCGCGTTCGCTCAAGCGTCCCATCGTCAACGTTCTCGGCGCCGGCGAAGCGATCAAAGGTCAGCTCAACGGGCAGGTCGACCTGACGTTCTCGGGCGCAGCCTGGTCCGGTCCTCGCGCGTTCGGGGAAGCCGGTGTCAGGCCGTCCGACATCCAATATGCCTCGATCTACGACAGCTTCACCATCACGGTGCTGATGCAGATCGAAGATCTCGGATTTTGCGAGAAAGGCAAGGGCGGACGTTTCGTCGCGGACGGCAATCTGATTTCCGGAGTCGGCAAGCTGCCGTTCAACACCGACGGCGGCGGACTTTGCAACAACCACCCTGCCAATCGCGGCGGCATCACCAAGGTCATCGAGGCCGTCCGCCAACTGCGCGGCGAAGCCCACGCCAAGGTGCAGGTTCCAAATTGCAGCCTTGCCCTGGCCCAGGGCACCGGCGGCCTGCTCGGCTCGCGCCATGGCAGTGCCACCCTCATCATGGAGCGCGCATGAGATGACGACGATGTATCAGGACCGCCCGCTCGGCTCGGCGGTGCATGACCCCGCAACCGAGCCGTTCTTTGCTGCAACGGCAAGCGGATCGCTTCGCGTGAAAATCTGCGTTTCCTGCCGCAAGCCGCATTGGTATCCGCGGCCGCTTTGCCCCTATTGTCTCGGCGACACCGAATGGAGCGACGTCACCGGCAAGGGTGAAATCTACAGCGTCAGCGTCACGCGCCGTGCCGGCCCCACCCCATATGCAATCGCTTATGTGAGACTCGACGAAGGCATTACGATGTTGAGCAATATCGTCGATTGCGACCTCGATTCGCTGCGGATCGGGCAACGTGTCCACGTCGTATTCAAGCCGGCCGAGGATGGGACGATGATCGCGATGTTCGCCCCGGATCCGGGCTGACGAACGGCCCAAAAGCACCTTCATGTCGCTCGATCCAAAGCTTCGGCGATCGCTTTCGTTGCCCGCCGTCTGCGCACCGATGTTCCTTGTCAGCGGCCCTGATCTCGTCCGCGAGGCCTGCAAGGCGGGCGTGATTGGCGCCCTGCCACGCCAGAACGCCCGCTCGTTCGACGAGTTCGCTGACTGGCTGCGCACGATCTCCGCGGATTTGCGCGAACATGCCGCGCAGGCGCCGGGACCGGTCGGTCCGCTTGCGGTGAACCTGTCTGCAAAGACGCCGGAGGACGAGGTCGGAAGCCACCTCGATCTATGTGCCGAACAAAGCGTTGACATCGTGATCACCGTCGGCGGCAATCCCAGGATCATTGTTCAACAGGCGCATGATCGTGGAATAAAGGTCTTCCACGACATCACCAGCATCCCGTTCGCCGAGCGCGCCATCGCAGCCGGCGTCGACGGCCTGATCTGCATCGGCGCTGGGGGTGGCGGCCACTCCGGTACGATCAGCCACCTCGCATTGATCCGCAAGGTCCGCTCGATCTTCAACGGGACGATCGTCATGGCCGGGGCCATTTCCGACGGCGCCACCATACGTGCGGCGGAAGTGCTCGGCGCCGACCTGGCCTATCTCGGGACCAGGTTCATCGCCACCAGGGAGTCGCTGGCGCCCGACGAATACAAGCGCATGATCGTATCGCAGACGTCCGCAGACCTGATTTACACGGAGAAGGTTGCCGGCGTGGCCGCGAACTGGCTGGCCGCGTCGTTGCGCGCTGCTGGCCTCAATCCAGACGCCATGCCCGAGCCGAAGGGCAAGGGCATGCGGCACGACCATCTGCCTGAGAGCGCGAAACCCTGGAAGAACCTGTGGAGCGCGGGACAAGGGATCGATCTGATCGACGAAATTCCGGCGGTAGCGGACCTGGTTCTGAAGCTAAAGCGGGAATATGCGGAAGCTTGCCAGATCCCCGCTATGGTCTGAGGCCACTTTCGGACTCCGGCTTTCGACTCGCGTGAAGAACTGGCTGGGATCGCGCCCGGCCTTTGACGTCGGCGATAGGCACCTTGCAGGACGACCTCCGGCGCGCCGCATCAAGTTTACGCGGTCAGTCCTTCAAAGCCCGAGCACCTGCTTGGCAATGATGTCGCGCTGGATTTCCGAACTCCCGCCGAAGATCGTGTTGGCGCGGCCGTTGAGATGCCGGGGCACCACGCTTAGGACTTCTTCCGGGATGAGCGGCCGGTCCTTAAGGGCATGGAGAGGACGGCGCGTTTCCTCCACCAGCGCATTTTGCCCGACCATTTCAACTCCCACGCGCGAGATGGCCTGGTGGATCTCGCTCGCACGCAGCTTGAGGACGGACGACACCGGTCCGGGATTTTCGCCTCTTTGCAGGGCTGACAACACCTGCAATTCGAGGAACTCCAGTGTCTGGACGTCGAGCTCGATTTCCGACAGTTTAGTTGCGATCTCCTGAAGCAATATCGCCTTGTAGGACAAGCCGGAGTTGGCCAATCCCCGCACCTTCTCGAGCGCATATCTCAGTTTCGGCGAGTTGATTCCGCCGCCCCGCTCGAATTCAAGCAGATACTTGCCGCAGGTCCATCCCCGCCCTTCCTCGCCGACGAGATTGGTGAGGGGGACTTTCACCTCGTCGAAGAACACTTGATTGACGTCATGGTCCCCGCTGATCATCATGATCGGGCGAATGGTGATGCCTGGGGATGCCATGTCAATGAGCAGAAAGCTGATGCCATCCTGTTGCCTCGGCTCGTCGTTGGTTCGGACCAGCGCGAACATGCGGTTTGCGAAGTGCGCATGCGTTGTCCAGATCTTTGTGCCGTTGACGACGTAGTGGTCGCCCCGGCGAACGGCACGTGTCTTCAGCGAGGCAAGATCCGATCCCGAGCCTGGTTCCGAATAGCCCTGGCACCACCGATCTTCGCCGCTAAGGATGCGGGGCAAGTAGAACTTCTTTTGCTCCGAGGTCCCGAAGCGCATCAAGACCGGCCCGATCATCTTGATACCCATGGGGGATAGCTGCGGCGTTCCTGCTGCGGCACACTCGGATTCGAAGATCCATCGCTGCGTCGCCGTCCAGCCCGGGCCACCATGCTCCCGGGGCCAACCGGGTGCGACCCAACCTCGCTCATGCAAAGCCCTTTGCCATGGAGCGACGATATCGGGATCTGAGAAGAAGGACACGTTGAGAGAGCTGGCCCGGCGCAGCTCGGGAGAAAGACGCGCCGCGATAAATGCTCGCACCTCATCTCTGAACCGTAATTCCTCGGCCGTGAACGATAGCGACATGACTGATCTCATTCCGTTCGGGAGTTGCCAAATAGCTCGGCGTGACGCTGCACATGGTAATCCACGCTTCCGAAAAGTGCTTCGAACACCAGCAGCCGTTTGAAATAAAGGCCGAGATCGAGTTCGTCCGTGACGCCCATCGCGCCGTGGAGTTGCACCGCTTGCTCCGCGACATTGCGCGCGCAGCGGCCGATTTTCACCTTGGCGCCGGACGCGGCGAGCGCCCGCTGCGTCGAATCGGTATTGGCTCCCACGAGAAGAGCCGCACGCGCCGCCATCGCTCGGGCCTCCTCGCATTCAACATACATGTCGGCCAGCCTGTGACGGATCACCTGGTTGGCCGCGAGCGGCCGACCGAATTGCTTGCGCACTTTTGTATAGTCGAGTGTGGCGTCGAACATGCTTCTCATCATGCCGGCTGCCTCTGCGCTGAGCGCAACAATCGCCCGATCGACGACGCTCTGGATGGTCGGCAGCACGTCCGCACCGGTTCCGAGCCGCGCATCGGGCACAAGCCGGGCCTGGTCGAATGTCAGTTCCGCGACGCGGCCTCCACCGAGGCGTGGTGCATCGCGTAGCGTCACTCCTGCGGCATCCTTCGGCACCAGGAAGAAAGCAAGTCCGGCACCCTGCGCACCGGGCAAACGCGCCGACACCATGTGGACGTCCGCAGAGACCGCGTCGAGCACGGCGATCTTGCGTCCGTGAAGCGTCCAACCATGATTGTCAGCCTGCGCCACGGTGTGGACCTCGGAAAGACCTGCCCTTGCGTCCGACTCGTAGTGAGCGAACGACAACAGACGCTCGCCGTTGATGATGGCCGGCAGCAGACCCTTCTGCTGCTCTTCCGTGCCGCATTCGGCAACCAGGGCCCCAGCCAGCAGCACCGTCGATAGATAAGGCTCGGTCGCGAGCCCCCGGCCGAACTCCTCCATCAGGATCGCGACCTCGACGGGCCCTCCGCCGAAGCCGCCAACGTCCTCCGGAAACGGAGGCCCGAGCCAGCCCAGATCCGCAAACTTGCGCCAGTTCTCGCGCTTGAATCCCATAGGATCCTGCATCGCATGGCGACGTGCGGCCGGCTCGCAATGTTCAGTGATAAACCGTTGCGCGCTATGGCGCAGCATCTGTTGCGCTTCGCTCGGTGTCAGATCCATCCCTCAGCTCCACACATCACACCTACCGGTCTCGCTTTCCGGGCGCGCAGATCGGCCATCTTCCAATGGAGTCGCGAGAAACGGATTGGAAGCCGCTTCAAGCCGACGACGAAGGTTGTCTCGGTCCAGGCCGGCTCGCCAGCAAGTTCGATTCCGTCGACGCGCGAGAGCAGTTCGCGCATGAAGGCAATCATTTCGACCTTCGCGAGATACATTCCAAGACAGGCGTGGATGCCGAAACCAAACCCGACGTGGCGGTTCGGCGTCCGGTCGGCAACAAATGCGAAGGGACGCTCGAAGGCATCCTCATCCCGGTTCGCAGGCGAATAGGCCAGCAGCAGGTTATCGCCTTGCTTGATGGTCTTGCCGCGCAACGTATAGGTCTCGGTCGCGGTCCGGAAGAAATGCTTCACCTGCATCGCGTCCTCCCCTGGTTTCCTGTTCAGTTCATCCGCAGCACCGGCTTGACGATTGCGCCGGCTTCCATCTCCTCGACCGCCTGGTTGATCTTTTCGAACGGATAGAAGCTGACGATCCTGTCGAGCGGCAGCCGCCCTTGGCGGAAGAAGTCGACGAGTCGCGGCAGGAAGATCGTGGACACGGCATCACCCTCGACGACGCCCCGCACGGTCAGACCTCCGCCGACCAGGACGCTCGCCTCCACGGGAAACCGCGTCCCGCGCGGCGGTGCGGCGACCTGAGCGGATGACCCG
>NZ_JALBHA010000669.1:0-2762 GCF_023006445.1 Bradyrhizobium sp. SHOUNA76 | reverse complement strand
ACACCACGCGCGGCCAGCGCCACGGCCAGAATTCCTGAAAGCCGGACAGACCGCTCCAACGCCAGCCGTCGGAGCCGACGCCCAGGGCGAGTGCGATCCAGACGACGAGCAGCAGCAAGGCGAGAGCGAACAGGATCACGCGCCAGGGGTGATCGAGACGCGGCGGAGCCGATGGCGTGAGGTTTCCCATCGGCATGGCGGCCCGCAGCCGTGGCAGCAACACGAGCAGCATCGGCGCGCCGATCAGGGCTGTCACCGCACCGGCCGGCATTTCGCGATAGCCGGGCGGGATCAAGAGCACGAGCTGATCCGTCAGCCACAGCAGCAAGGCGCCGCAAAGAGGCGCCCAGATCAGCCTATCGCGAAAACGCCGCGCGCCCGAGAGCATGACGATGGCCGGCGCGGACAAGCCGATAAATCCCATGACGCCGACCACGCTGACGACCGACGCGCTGAGCGCGATCGCGATGATGAGCGCGCAGACCCGTGCTCGCGTCAATCCGAGGCCCAGATTGCGCGCGGTCTCGTCGTCGAAGCCGAGCAGGGTCAGCGGACGAACCATCGCCGCGATCAGGACAATCGAAATCACGAGCCGCGGCGCCAGGAACGTGACGTTGCTCCAGTCCTGCTGATTGAGGAATCCGGCGCCCCAGATGAACAGCCCAATCAGATATTCGTGGTTGAGCAGCACCAGCGCCTGGGTGGTCACGGCGCAATAGTAGCTGACGATCAACCCAGCCAGCACCAGCACCACAGGCGACAGCGCACGCTTCCAGGTCAGCCCGAACACGCACAGGAACGCAGCGACCCCGCCAAACAGCGCAATCCACTCTCGGCCCAAGGCCAACAGCGACGGCGCCCACAAGGTCGTCACGGCCAGCGCAAGATAGGCGCCATTCAGGACACCGATGGTGCTCGGTTCGGCGAGTGGATTGCGCAGCACCTGCTGAGAGACAGTACCGGCGAGGCCAAGGGCTGCCCCGGCCAGCAGCGCCACCGCGATGCGCGGAAACACGGTGTAGTGCACGAGCATCTGCTGCGGATCGGTGATCTCGGGCCGCCACAACACCGGCAACCACGCGCTGGCGGGCAGATATCCGGACAGATTCCGCCAGGTGAGCGCGGCCGCGGCCGCCACCAACAACCCGATCAGTATCGCCGGATGCATGTCGAAGCAGGACCGGGCCGGCAGCGCATCAACCTTGCTCATCGCTTTCCCGCGGCAGACGTTCGGCGAGAAGACGGGCGAAACGTTCGGCCGCCGGCACGCCGCCATAGAAGAACTGATTGTCCAGGACCGTCAGCCGGCGCGACCGGAGAGACGGCAGAGTCTGAAGTACCGGGCTCGCCCTCAGCAAGGCCTCGACATCAGCGACCCGCGACGTCATCAGGACCAGTCGTGCGTCGGGAACCGCCGCGAGCACTTCGAGTCCCACGCTGGTATATCCCCATGGGCCACTCTGTCCGGTCCAGGCATTCTTCAATCCGAACTGATCGAGCACCTCCTGATAGAGGCTGTTCGGACCGAACACGAGCGCGCGGTTACGCGCAATCTCGCTGACGAGATAAAGCGGCTTGCCCCCGCGGTCGCGAAGCCGCTCACGATAACCGGTCATGGCGACATCGAAGCGGCCGAAATAGGCTTCGCACGCCGACTGCACCCCGAGACGCTTCGCAAGCTCCATCGTCGAACGGCGCGCCGTGTCGAGAGGATGCCCGCCGGGCCTGAAGATCGTGAACATTTCGACCGGCGCGATCAGCTTGAGCCGGGGTATGGCGGCCGCGATGCTGGGATCGATGATGATGATGTCAGGCGCGAAGCTCTGTAGCAGCTCGAGATTTGGCTCCGAACGCAGGCCGATCTCCTGCACGCCGGGCGGGACAGCCGGCTCGACAACGAGCCGGCCATAGCGCTCGATCTCCGGAATCACCAGCGGCACGACGCCGAGCGCCAATATCGTCTGGGCACAGGCCCAGCCGAGCGCGGCAATCCGGGGCCCGGATTGCGATCCACCGACTTGGGCAAATGCCGGCGGCCATGCACCCGCAAGTGCCGCGCCTCCGATCGCCGCGCTCGCGCCGAGAAACGTGCGGCGGGACAGCCTGTGGTCTGGGACAAACGTGCTCATGGGATTCGGTTCAGGAGCCTCTTGCAGAGAGGCCGCGGGAAATGACAGTCATGACATACCCTCGTTCACGCTGTATTTCCATATCAAGCCGCCTTTTCGCCGGCGGCAAGAAAGGCCTCGGCCAGCGCCCGCCCGATCGCCGCCCTCGCCTGCAAGGCATCGGCCACGACATTCCCCATGCGCAGGAATTCATGGATCATGCCGGGATAGACATGCAGTTCGACGGGAACGCCGGCCCTGCGGAGCCGTGCCGCATAGCCCAGCCCCTCATCCACGAGGGGATCGAACTCGGCGAGCACGATGAACGCAGGGGCCAACCCAGATAGATCGTTTGCTGCAAGCGGCGCGAAGCGCCAATCGTCGCGATCGGAATCATCGCGGAGATACTGCCGGAAGAACCAATCGACGGTGCTGCGCTCCAGGAGATGACCGGACCCATATCGCTCATAGGACGCGGAGGTCTGTCGGGAGCTGAGGCCGGGATAGGCGAGAACCTGAAGCACCGGCTGCGGAAGGTCCTTGTTTGTCTTCGCTTCGATCGCGAGCGCGGCGGCAAGCGTCCCGCCGGCGCTGTCGCCGCCGACAGCAACGCGGCGCGTGTCGAGCCCGATCGCACGGCCCTCGCGGCCGATC
>NZ_JALBHA010000668.1:0-2785 GCF_023006445.1 Bradyrhizobium sp. SHOUNA76 | reverse complement strand
AGGTGTTCGAAATCTCAAACGCCAATGCCGCTTCTGCGCTCGATTTCTTCGTTCATCTGTTCGGCAGCAAGTCCGCCACAGACGCCTATACATTGTCGGCGGCGCAAGCCCATCTTCACGGGACGCTGAGGCGTGGCGGATACGCTTCCATTCGGGCGCTTGGACGGTCGGCGCGCCTTCGTGTCAGGCGCCGCGCGCGGCATTGGCGCTGCGATTGCAAAGAGCTTTGTCACTGCGGGCGCCAACGTCCTGATTGCCGACCTCGACATGGCCCAAGCTTCCGAGGTCGGACGCCAGATCGGCGCCGCCGCTGTTCGCCTCGACGTCAGCGATGCGGGCGCGGTGCAGGCGGCCGTGGAGCAGCACGGCCCATTCGACATCCTCGTCAACAATGCCGGGATCGACCAGCACGCCTTTTTCATCGAGACCACGCCGCACGACTGGGCGAAGCTGATCGCGGTCAATCTCACGTCTGTTCTGGCTTGCACCCATGCCGTCCTGCCGGCGATGCAGGCTGCAAGGTACGGCCGCATCATCAACATAACATCCGAAGCCGCCCGGCTCGGATCCAAGGGTGGGTCGGTTTACTCAGCCGCCAAGGGCGGGGTCATCGCCTTCACCAAGAGCATGGCGCGAGAGAACGCGCGATACGGCATCACGGCGAACGCGATTGCGCCCGGTCCGATCCGCACGCCGATGCTGGAGCAGGCGGTCGCCCGCGGTGGTGACAAGATCCTTCGAGCGATGACCGATGCAACCCTGCTGGGCCGGCTCGGCGAGCCGGACGAGGTTGCAGCAGCCGCGCTGTTCCTGGCGTCCGACCAGGCCGCCTACATCACGGGTGAGACGCTCGGCGTGTCCGGCGGCATGGGGATCGGCGGTTGAGATGAAGGATGCGGCCGGCGATATTGCGGTAACTCCTGTCGATCGTGCGGTCGAGCGGCTGCAGTCGGTGTACCGCAACTGGACGCGCGACACGAGCGTCGAGCAGATGCGTCACGATTGGGATGGAGCGTTCGCCGCCTGCTCCGTGCCGGTGACGTGCCGCCAGGTCTCCGCCGGCGGTGTCGAGGGCGAGTGGATCGCGCCGGCCGCCGCGCCGCAGGACAAGGCCATCCTCTATCTGCATGGCGGCGGCTTCCGTATCGGCTCGATTGCCTCGCACCGCGATCTGATCGCGCGCATCGCCAGCTCCTGTGGCTGCCGCGTCGTGGCGATCAACTACCGCCTGGCGCCGGAACACCGCTTTCCAGCCGCGCTGGACGATGCCCTGAGGGCCTATCGATACCTGCTCGACGAGGGTTTGCAACCGGATGACATCGCGCTTGCGGGTGACTCCGCCGGGGGAAACCTCGTGCTAAGCGTCATGCTTGCGTTGCGCGATCACGGCGAGAAACTGCCGGCGGCCGCCGCGGTTATGTCGCCCTGGACGGACCTCGCCGCGACAGGTGCAAGCTACGAAAGCCGGGCGAAGGCCGACCCGATCCATCAGCGCGCGATGATCCTCGCGCTTGCGAAGAACTATCTGGGCCTGGATGGCGATCCGCGTCACCCGCTGGCCTCGCCGCTCTACGCCGACTTGTCCGGCTTGCCGCCGCTTCTGATCCAGGTCGGCGACCGCGAGACGGTGCGCGACGATTCAACCGAGTTCGCTGCCAGAGCCAGGGCTGCCGCCGTCAACGTCGAGCTGCAAATCTGGGATGGCATGATCCACGTGTTCCAGATGTTCCCGGAAATCCCGCAGGCTGGCGAAGCTATCGCGGCGCTTGCAAAATTCCTGCGCGGACATCTTCACATCCCCGATGGGAGGGCGGCACAATGAACGTCATGACATCCAGTTCCCGCCAGCCTGTTGAAGCTGAATTTCAATTCTCGGAGCAACCCAATCTGCCCGAGGAGCTTCGCATATTGCGCGAGCAGGTACGTCGCTTCGTCGAGAAGGAGGTGGTGCCGCAGGGGGACGCCTGGGAGCGCGACGGCAAGATCCCGCGCGAGATTTTTCGCCGCATGGGCGCGCTCGGATTTCTTGGCATGCGTCACGCGCCCGAGTACGGCGGCACCGACATGGGTCCGCTGGCCTCGATGGTGTTCGCTGAGGAATTGGGACGCTCGAGCTTCGGCGGCTTCACCTCGTCGATCCTGGTGCACACCGACATGTCGGCGGTGCACATCTCTCTGCGCGGTACGCCGGAGCAGAAGCAGAAATACCTGCCGGCGATCATCCGTGGCGAGACGATTTGCTCGATCGCAGTGACCGAGCCGGATGCCGGCTCCGACGTTGCTGGCCTGAAGACCCGCGCGACCCGCGATGGCGACGGCTGGGTGATCAACGGCTCCAAGATGTTCATCACCAATGCGGTCTACGGCGACATCCTGATCGTCGCTGCCCGTACCGATCCGCACGCCAAGGGCAGCCGAGGCATCTCGCTGTTCATCGTCGAGCGCAATACGCCAGGCATCGATGTGACCAAGCTCGACAAGCATGGCTGGCTTTGCTCGGACACCGCCGAAATCGCCTTTCAGGACGTCCGTGTACCGGCCAATGCCCTGCTCGGAGAGGAGAACAAAGGCTTCTACGGCATCATGGAGACGTTCCAGAACGAGCGCATCTGCATCGGCGGCATCTGCGCCGGCGAATCCGCCAAGGCGATCGAGCTGACGGCAAACTACGTAAAGACACGGCAGGCGTTCGGCGGACCGCTCTGGAACCAGCAGGCCGTGCGGCTGAAGCTCGCCCAACTCGCGGCCAAGGCAGCCGCCGCGCGCCAGCTTGCCTATCACGCCG
>NZ_JALBHA010000667.1:0-2790 GCF_023006445.1 Bradyrhizobium sp. SHOUNA76 | reverse complement strand
GGGCAGCGCGGCGATGGTCGGCTTGCGCAACGACACCAGCGCGCCGGTCAGCAGCCGTTGCCGCTCCTGGAGATCGGCGACTTTCTCGTCAAAGGGCATCTCGAGCTTCGCCTTGTCGCGATGCGCGCCCATGCCCTTGACGTTGCCGCCGGCGCAGAAGGCCTCGCCCGCGCCGGTCAGCAGCAGCGCGCCGACGTCGGGATTCTCGCCGCAGCTTCGGATCATGGTGCGCAGCGCCGGGGTCAGCGCGTCCGAAAGCGAATTGCGCGCCTCCGGCCGGTTCAGCGTAATCACCGCGACGCGGTCGCGGATGACGCAGAGGAGTTCGTTGGTGCCGGTGTCGATGGTGGTTTCGCTGCTCATTATTCCTCCCTGCTCTCGTAGGGTGGGCAAAGCGAAGCGTGCCCACCATTTCTTTCTCCGTCCGAGAGGGTGGGCACGGCGCTATGCGCCTTTGCCCACCCTACGGCATCTCGACTTCAAAACTTCTCCACCCAGGGTCGCAGCTCGAGCTCCCAGCTCCAGGCACTGCGCGGTTGCTGCAGCACGTTCCAGTAGCTCTGCGCGATCGCGTCGGGATCGAGCATCGAGTCCGGCTTGTCATCCGGCTCGGTCCGCGCTGCGCTGCGGATGCCGCCGTCGATCACGAAATGCGCGACATGGATGCCTTGCGGCGACAGCTCGCGCGCGAGGCTCTGGGCGAGCCCACGCAACGCGAACTTGCCCATCGCGAACGAGGCGGACTGTGCGTAGCCCTTGACGCTGGCGGAGGCGCCGGTGAACAGGATCGCGCCGCGCTTGTTCGGCAGCATGCGCCTGGCCGCCTGCTGCGCCACCAGGAAGCCGCCATAGGCGCTGACCGCGATCGCCTGCGCGACATCGGCCGGGACGAGATCCACGATCGGCCCACGGGCGCGGCCGCTGGCATTGTAGACGACGAGATCGGGCGTACCGATCTCGCGCTCGACGAGGCCGAACAGGCGTTCGACCTCCTCGGGCTCCGTCGCGTTGCAGGCATAGGCTTTCGCGCCGGTCTCGCTGCAGAGCGCGCCGAGCTTCTCGATCTTTCGGGCGGCCAGCGCAATGCGAATGCCTTGCGCGGCGAGCAAGCGCGCCAGCGAGGCGCTCAATCCTTCGCCGGCACCGACGATGAGAGCGATCTTGTATTTCGGATGTTCCATGGCGTGATCTCTTAGGACAGGGAGACGCTGATCTAGGCATGGGCCGCGCGAACAACCAGCCGGCGCGGTCACAATTCCGCAGGGCGAATTGCTCCCTCACGGCGATCATGCCGCCCTGACAATTTGCGGCTTTATCGCGATCCGCGGCTGGAGCATGATCGACATCATCCAAAGCGGCAAGCGCCAAATCAGCGCAAAATGTCCGCATGGCGGAAACGATAGAGGACGATCATGCACAAGCCGGTCACCGCACAGCCGAAAAACGCCGCGGCAGAGCAACCCGGCCTGCTGGCGCCCGATACATCTGGCATGAATTTCTACCGCGCCGATCCGGCGCTCACCGACCTCTTGCGCATCCATCTGCCGGACACGCTGTTCCGTCACGTCGAGCCGCATCTCGACCGTCTCGGTGAGCTCGCCGGTGGCCGTCTCGACGAGTGCGCGCGCCTCGCCGACCGCCACACGCCCCTGCTGCACCAGCGCGACAAGTTCGGCCGCGACGTGCAGTGGATCGAATATCACCCGGCCTATCGCGAGCTGGAGAATGCAGCGTTCGGGGAGTTCGGCATCCATGCGCTCTCGATCCGCAAAGGCATCATGGGCTGGCCGGATAAATACCCTGTCGTGGCCAAGCACGCCTTCACCTTCCTGTTCAACCAGACCGAATTCGGCATGGGATGTCCGATCAACGTCACCGACGGCTGTGCCAAGCTGCTGGCGAATTTCGGCAGCGAGGCGCTGAAGGCGAAGTATCTCGACGGCCTGACCTCGACCGACATGAGCAAGCTGACCCAGGGCGGCCAGTTCATGACCGAGAAGGAGGGCGGCTCCGATGTCGGCACGCTGACGACGCGCGCGGTGCAGGAGGGCGACCATTGGCGCCTCTACGGTGAAAAATGGTTCTGCTCGAATGCCGATGCCAAGGTCGTGATGCTGCTGGCCCGTCCCGAAGGCGCTGGCCCCGGCACGCGCGGCGTCGGCCTGTTCCTGATGCCACGCTTCCTCGACGACGGCTCGCAGAACCGCTACCGGATCGTCCGTCTCAAGGACAAGCTCGGCACCCGCTCGATGGCATCAGGGGAGATCAAGCTCGAAGGCGCGATCGCCTATGCGGTTGGAAAGCTCGATCGCGGCTTCGTGCAGATGGCCGAGATGGTGAACTCCTCGCGGCTCTCCAACGGCGTCAAGTCTACCGCCCTGATGCGCCGCGCCTATCATGACGCGATGACGGTCGCGACCAACCGCGTCGTGTTCGGCCAGCGCATCATCGACCTGCCGCTCGGCCGACGACAGATGCTGAAAATCATGCTGCCGGTCGAGCAGGCGCTGTCGATGAGTTTCCTCACCGCCGACGCACTCGACCGCGCCGAGGCCGGCAGCCAGGATGCGGCAGCACTGCTGCGTATCCTGACCCCGACGCTCAAATTCCGCGCCACGCGCGATGCGCGAAAAGTCTGCGGCGATGCGCTCGAGATGCGCGGCGGCATCGGCTATATCGAGGAGTTTGCCACCGCCCGCCTGCTGCGCGATGCCCATCTCGGCTCGGTCTGGGAAGGCACCGGCAACATCGTCGCCATCGACGCGCTGCGGCGCGCGGTCGGACGCCACG
>NZ_JALBHA010000666.1:0-2802 GCF_023006445.1 Bradyrhizobium sp. SHOUNA76 | reverse complement strand
GGCGCGCGCGGATGGCGGCACTCGTGCAGCAGTGCGTAGGCGACCTGATAGTTCGACAGGCACACGGCGGCTTGCAGATCGACATTGTCCGGCAGCGCATGAACCGCGTCCGCCGGCGCGACCACGTAATCGGCGTAGCAGCCGCCGCGCTGGGCGAGGTCGCGGGCGCTCAGCAGCACCTTCTGGCCGATCGCGAAGCCCTCGACGCCGGGCCCGAGCGCGGACATACGCCCCGCAACGTCGGTGCCG
This sequence comes from Bradyrhizobium sp. SHOUNA76, assembly GCF_023006445.1. Lineage (NCBI taxonomy): Bacteria > Pseudomonadati > Pseudomonadota > Alphaproteobacteria > Hyphomicrobiales > Nitrobacteraceae > Bradyrhizobium > Bradyrhizobium sp. SHOUNA76. The sequence goes on along the minus strand of NZ_JALBHA010000666.1, from coordinate 2,553 downwards.
GGATTGGCCGGCAGCGGCGGCATCCATTTGTAGACGCCGCGCCGGATCAGCACGTCGGGCTGCCCGACCCCGAAGGCCTCGGCCCGGATTTGCACCTGGCCTGCGCCCGGCACAGGCACCGGCAGCTCGACCACCTCAAGTGCATCCGGCCCACCCGGCTGACGCACCAGCACTGCCCTCATGTCTTCGCACTCCCCAGACCGTATTTTCGAAAATCATACCGTTTACGAAAATTATTGCAAGATGGTCGTTGGCGCGGCATGTTGAGGCATCGATTCATTGGCAGAGCTATGCCCGACAGCGCCATTCGCCCCCGCAAGGAATTCGGCAAGACCATCGCCGCCGATATCACCCATCGGCTGCGCGAGGAGATTATTGCCTGCGCGCTTCCGCCGGGCGAGCCTTTGCGCTTCGACGTGCTGCGTGAACGGTTCGGCGCGAGTTTTACGACGTTGCGCGAGGCGCTGACCGCGCTTGCCGCGGAGGGCCTGGTCGACGCCCAGGAGCAGCGCGGCTTTCGCGTCGCGCCGGTCAGCCGCCAGGATCTGGTGGAGGTCACGGACGCGCGGGTGCTGGTCGAGGTGGAATTGATCCGCCGCTCGATCGAGCGGGGCGATGACGATTGGGAAATCGCCGTAATCTCGACTTTGCACAGATTAAAGCGGATCGAGCAGCGCGACCCCGAACATCCCTTGCGGGATCCCGAATGGAAGATCGCGCATCGCCAGTTCCACCAGGCGCTGGTCTCCGCCTGCGGCTCGGCCACGCTGCTCGCCATCCGCGCCGAGTTGTTCGATCGTGCCGAGCGCTACCGGCACCTGTCGGCAAATTTCCGGCCGCGCCCGCGCGACAAGGCCGGCGAGCACCAGGCGATCATGCAGGCCGCCATCTCGCGCAATGCGGATCTCGCCGTACAGCTGATCGAGACCCATATCCGCTCGACCGCCGACAACGTCGCGACATACGCCGCCCACCTGCTCGACACCGAATAGGCACCGGGCATTTTTACGTGGGGGGCTTGCGCCGCGCCAGATTTTCGAAAATAATTGAACGGATCGAAAATCGGAACCTTTGGGGCGAAACCATGAAGCTGCTGTCGTTCTTGGACGGAAATCGGGAAAGCTGGGGGGCCGTTACTGAAAACGGCGTGGTGGATCTCGGCCGCGCCCTACCCCAATACCCGACGCTCGCGGATTTTCTCGGCAGCGATGATTACGCGAAGCGCGACGCGGTCGTCGCCGGGCACAAGCCCACGCTGGCGCTGAGCGACGTCAAATATCTCCCCGTGATCCCGCGCCCCGAAAAGATCGTCTGCGCCGTGCGCAACTATCTCGACCACCACAACGAGGCGGTGGCGTTCGGCATGAAGCGCGAGATCACCGAGTTTCCGCCGATCTTCCTGCGGGTGTGGCGCTCCCAGGTTGCGCACAACGCGCCGGTGATCCGGCCGAAGGTCTCGGACAATTTCGACTGGGAGGGCGAGCTCGCCGTCGTGATCGGCAAGGGCGGCCGTCACATCAGCAAGGCCAATGCCTGGAGCCACGTCGCGGGCTACTCGATCTATAACGACGTCAGCGTGCGCGACTGGCAGCGCCACGCCCAGCAGATCGCCTCCGGCAAGAACTTCGTCGGCACCGGCCCGTTCGGTCCGTGGCTGGTCACGCCGGACGAGATCGGCGATCCCACGAAATTGAAACTGGAGACGCGCGTCAACGGCGCGGTGGTGCAGTCCTCCGACACCTCGATGCTGATCTTCTCGATCCCGCGGCTGATCGAATATTGCTCCACCATTTTCGACCTCGTCCCCGGCGACGTCATCGCCACCGGCACGCCGGCCGGCGTCGGCTTCACCCGCAAGCCGCCGGTCTTCCTCAAGCCCGGCGATCTGGTCGAGGTCGAGATCGAGAATATCGGCGTGCTCCGCAATCCCGTCGTGGACGAGGCCTAGCTTCAGCATGTCGTCCTATGACATTCGCAAGACCGCGCTCGGCGTCGAGACCATCTGGCACGAGCGCGGCCCGCGGCTGGAGAAGCCGCTGCTGGTCGGCACCGCCATTGCCGTGATCCGCAATCCCTTCGCCGGACGCTATGAGCCCGACCTGATGCCGTTTCAGGCATCTTTGCGCGAGCTCGGGCACGAGCTCGCGAGCGGGCTGATCGCGCAGCTCGGCGGCGCGACGAAGATCGAAGCTTATGGCAAGGGCATCATCGTCGGCGAGGACGGCGAGCTCGAGCATGGCGCCGTCTGGCACGAAGCCGGCGGCCAAGGCATGCGCGAGGTGCTTGGCCAGCCCAAGGGTCAGCAACCAAAGGCGATCGTCCCGGCCGCCAAGACCATCGGCGGTCCCGGCACGCGCCTGATGGTACCGCTCGGCCACATCCACGCCGCCTATGTCCGCAGCCATTTCGGCACGGCGGAGATGACGCTGTGGGATGCGCCAAGGCGTGATGAGATCGCCTTCGGCCTCGTGATGGCAACCGGCGGCCGCCCCCACGCGCGCATCGGCGGTCTTGCTGCGTCCGATATCTCCGTGCACGACGGCCAGCGCTGAC
>NZ_JALBHA010000665.1:0-2814 GCF_023006445.1 Bradyrhizobium sp. SHOUNA76 | reverse complement strand
CGCCGGTGCCGATGCAGCGACTTAGCGTGCGCGCCCAGAATGTCTTGAAGGAACTCGCGGTCGAGCTCACCGGCGAGCAGCCGCCGAAGGGGACCTGGTCGCCCTCGCGCGAGCTGCTGCTTGCGCTGACGGCCGAGCGACTTGCGACGACGCGCAATTGCGGTCCTCACACGATGCGGGAGATCGTCGACTGGGCGCAGGGCTGTGGCGTGACCATCAGGCCGGTCATCCCGCCCGGCGGCTCGCTGTCGCAGATGTGGGGTGGGTTGATCACCAATGCATCCGACGGCGCCTTGACCAGCGCCGAGATCGTCAGTGCGCTGCAGCGTTCGATCAGGCGGAAGAGTGTTCGTATTCCGATCGCGTTTCAGGTCATCCTGGTGAAGATCCTGCTGTCCAACTACGAATAGGAGAGCTGCAAAAGCCTCCATATTTGTGCATCCGCGACGCCCGCCGGTGGTTCCGGCTGGGCTTCCTTGCTAGTCTCGGCAGCTCCCGCTTCGCCGGCGGGCTGAGGTCGAAGGCACGGATGACTGAATCGAAACGGAAGACTGGACACTCGGCGCGTGCTGCTCCCGCAAAGGGCGGCGCAATGCGTGAGGCCGATTACACGGCGCTTGCCCAATTCCGCCGCCAGTTGCGAACCTTCCTTGCTTTCAGCGAAGCCGCGGCCCAGAACGCCGGGTTGACGCCGCAGCAGCACCAGGCGTTGCTGGCGATCAAGGGATTGGCAGGCCCCGACGGCGCCAGCGTCGGCGACATCGCCGGCTTCCTCCTGATCCGGCACCATACGGCGGTGGAGCTGGTGGATCGCATGGCGAAACTGAAGCTGATCGGCCGGGAAGCCGATCCCGAGGACGCAAGGCGTGTTCTCGTCAAGCTGACGGCCAAGGGCGAGCAGAAGCTGCGGTCGCTGTCGCGCATTCATCTGGACGAGCTGAGTGCCGCCGCTCCCGCCTTGGCCAAGCTCCTGCGATCGTTCCGGGCCAAGGCACGCTGAATAAGCCGCGCCAAATGAGGCGCGCTGAACAAGACACGCTGAAGCGCGGATTCAGGCCGCTGCGCCTTGTGCGGCGAGTTGCGCGGCCTGGTGCTCGGTGGTCAGCGCGTCGGTCAGCTCGCCCAGCGCTTCGCCCGCGATCACCTGCGGCAGCTTGTAGAGCGTCAGATTGATGCGGTGGTCGGTGACGCGCCCTTGCGGAAAATTATAGGTGCGGATGCGCTCAGAGCGGTCGCCGGAGCCGACCTTCTCCTTGCGCTCGGCCGAGCGCGCGGCGTCGACACGCTGGCGCTCGGCGTCGTAGATGCGCGAGCGCAGGATGTTCATGGCGGAGGCACGGTTCTTGTGCTGCGAACGGCTGTCCTGCATCATCACCACGATGCCGGTCGGAATGTGGGTGATGCGGATCGCCGATTCGGTCTTGTTGACGTGCTGGCCGCCGGCTCCTTGCGCGCGCATGGTCTCGATGCGCAGATCGTCGTTCTTGATGTCGACGTCGACATCCTCGACCTCCGGCAGCACGGCGACTGTCGCGGCCGAAGTGTGGATGCGCCCCTGCGTCTCAGTGTCGGGCACGCGCTGCACGCGATGCACGCCGGATTCGAACTTCAGCTTGGAGAACGCGCCGCGCCCCTGCACCTCCGCGATGATTTCCTTGTAGCCGCCGACGGTGCCTTCGCTGGCCGAGATCACCTCGACCTTCCAGCCCTGCAAGGCAGCGAAGCGCTCGTACATCCGGAATAGGTCGCCGGCAAACAGCGAGGCCTCGTCGCCGCCGGTGCCGGCGCGAATTTCCAGCACCACGTTGCGATCGTCCATGGCGTCCTTGGGCAGCAGCGCAACGCGGATCTTCTGGACCAGCTCCTCGATTTTCGGTGCGAGCTCGTCGCGTTCGGCTTCCGCCATGCCGCGCATCTCGGCATCGGTCGCGGGATCGGCGATCAGCGCCTCGGTGTCGGCGAGTTCTTTGACGGCAGCCCGGTAAGCCTTCACCGCTTCGATCAGCGGCGTGATCTCGGCGAGCTCGCGCGTGATCTGCACGTAGCGTTCGGAGGCGAGCTGCCCCAGCGATTCGGCTTCGAGCGAGGCGTGATGCGCGAGCAGGACGTCCAGTTTGGCTTCGGGGAGTGACGACATCGGTTCAGTCTCAAATGGCGGAAGGAGGCGAGGCGGCAGGGAGCGGGACAGGCCCGCTACAATGCCAGGCCTTCGGCCTCGGCAAATTCCGTCAGTTTCTGCCGGATCGAGACGCTGCCCGACGGCGCGTCCAGGAGCGGGCCGAGCATGGCTTCGGCCTTCTTGGCATCGAGATCGATCACCATCGCCTTGACCGGACCGAGCGCGGTTGCCGACAGCGACAGCGAGCGGTAGCCCAGCGCAATCAGGGCCAGCGCGCCGATCGGCTTGGATGCCATCTCGCCGCAGAGCGAGAGCGACTTCTTTGCCGCATGCGATTTGAGCGCGATCTCGCGCAGCGCGCGCAGGATCGGCGCTGACATGGTGTCGAAACGCTCGGAGACTTTTGCGTTGCCGCGGTCGACCGCGAACAGGAACTGGAACAGATCGTTGGAGCCGACCGAGATGAAGTCGACCTTCCGCAGCAGCTCGTCGAGTTGATAGAGCAGGGCCGGGACCTCGACCATGGTGCCGATGTCGATTCGTTCAGGCAGCGTATGGCCGTGCTGACGCAAGTAAGTGAGCTCGCGCTCGACCAGGGCCTTCGCCGAATCGAATTCGGCGACCTCCGAGATCATCGGAAACATGATGCGCAGCGCGCGGCCGCCGCCGGCGCGCAGCAGCGCGCGGATCTGGCC
>NZ_JALBHA010000664.1:0-2824 GCF_023006445.1 Bradyrhizobium sp. SHOUNA76 | reverse complement strand
CACGGAAATGTCCGCCGCCGTGATGGCCGCCGCCATGTCCGCCACCATGTCCGCCGCCATGTCCACCCCCATGGCCACCACCATGCCCGCCCTTCGCCAGCGCCGCGCCCGCCAGCATGCAGGCAAATGCCAGCGCCGCAATCCCGATGACCGGTCGCACCATCGCACCCTCCGTGCAAAGCCCTGCCATTGAGGCATCGGAACTTGGCGGAATTGGAACCGACAGGATTGCCGAAGGTTCCCGATCCGGGCGCCGTGGGTGCTAGTTCTCCGGTACGATCTTGCCGGGGTTGAAGATATTGAGCGGATCGAGCGCTTTTTTGAGCGCCCGCATCGCATCCAGCGCTTCAGGGCCGAGTTCCGCCTTGAGATATTTCTGCTTGCCCTGACCGATGCCGTGCTCGCCGGTGCAGGTGCCGTCCATCGCCTGCGCGCGCTCGACCAGGCGATGCATGAACTCCTCGCCGCGCGCCATCTCGCCCGCGTCGTTGGTGTCGCAGACCAGCGAGCAATGGAAATTGCCGTCGCCGACATGGCCGACGATCGGCGACAACAAATTAAGGCGCTTGAGATCCTCCTCGGTCTCGCTGACGCACTCGGCGAGCCGCGAGATCGGCACGCAGACGTCGGTCGCGACCACGCCGATGCTGTCACCGGGACGCAGCGCCTTCACCGACCAATAGGCGTCGTGCCGCGCCTGCCACAGTTTTGTGCGGTCCTCCGGCTTGGTGGTCCAGGAGAAATCACCGCCGCCGCAGTCCTTGGCGATCTCGCCGAAGGCCTTGGACTGCTCGGCAACCTCGATCTCGCTGCCGTGGAATTCCATCAGCAGCAGCGGCGTCTCGGGCAGCGTCAGCTTCGAATAGGCGTTGCAGGCCTTCACCTGCGCGGCGTTGAGCAGTTCGATGCGGGCCACGGGAATGCCGGTCTGGATCGCCAGGATGACGGCCTGACAGGCCCCGTGGACGCTCTCGAACGACACCGCGCCGGCCGCGATCGTCTCGGGGATGCCGCGCAGACGGATGGTCAGCTCTGAGATGATGCCGAGCGTGCCTTCGGCGCCGACAAACAGATGCGTCAGGTCGTAGCCCGCGGATGACTTCTTCGCGCGCGTGCCTGTCGTGATGATCTCGCCGTCGCCGCGCACCACCTTCAGCGCCAGCACGCTCTCGCGGATGGTGCCGTAACGCACCGCGTTGGTGCCGGAGGCGCGGGTCGAGGCCATGCCGCCAAGCGAGGCATCCGCGCCGGGATCGATCGGAAAGAACAGGCCCTGGTCACGCAGATGCTCGTTCAGCGCCTTGCGGGTGACGCCGGGCTGGATCACGCAGTCGAGGTCCTCGGCATGCACCGCGAGCACCTTGTTCATGTCGCGCAGATCGATCGAGATGCCACCGGCGGGTGCGTTGACCTGGCCCTCGAGCGAGGTGCCGGTGCCGAAGGCAATGACGGGGACGCGGTTCTTGGCGCAGATCCGCACCACGTCCTGGATGTCGGCGGTCTCCTGCGCCATCACCACCCCATCAGGCGGCTGGTTGGGGAGCCAGGTGGTGGTATGGCCGTGCTGCTCGCGGACGGCCTGCGAGGTGATGAGGCGGTTGCCGAAGCGTGCGGCAAGCTGCTCCAGCGCGCTCGCAAGGGCTTTCGGCTCCGGCCGCGGCGGACTATTGGTGATGGTGGTGCCCACGGAATTCCTCCCGACAGAAGAACCGTGGCAAAGGACATAAAACCGGTCAAGTCAAGCGACCGGACGCATGGCTAGGGAAGAACATATGCCGGAGACTGCCGCCTCAGCGCCCCAAGCGGAGCCGTTCCGCGCCGCGATCATGCAGATCGAGCCGCAATGGATCGACTATAACGGCCATCTCAACATGGCCTATTACAACGTGATGTTCGACCGCGCGATCGACCAACTCTGGCTCGAGCTCGGAATGGGGCCGGCCTACATGAAGGAGCGCGGCGGCTCGAGCTTCACCGCCGAGTGCCACGTGCGCTATTTGCGCGAAATCCACCTCGGCGATCCCGTGCAGATTTTCGTTTGGTTGCTCGAGGCCGACGACAAGCGGCTGCACACGTTCGAGGAGATGCGGCACGCAACTGAGGGCTGGCTCTCGGCAACTTCCGAAAACATGTCCCTGCACATGGATATGAATGCGCGGCGCGTCGCGCCGTTTCCGCCCGATATCCGTGAGCGTATCGCTGCGGTCACAAAGGCTCACAATGCCGTACCGCGGCCCGAGGGCATCGGCCGGAACGTGGCGATGCCCTCGAAGCGGTAAGCACTAGATCCTGTTGCGGCCGCGCGCCAAGCCGACGACGGCCGAGACCAGGAACAGAACGACCGCGATGAAGAAGATGATCTTGGCGATCTCGATCGAAGCGCCGGCGACGCCGCCGAAGCCCAGGATGCCGGCGATCAGAGCGATAACCAGAAACGTCACAACCCAGCCTAGCATGGTCAAATCCTCGTCTTGATGTCTGTCTGCATCTGGCGCGGCTGGCCGCGCCACCTGCCCAGACAATCTCGACGCGGGAACGATTGTTCCGGCCGGAACAGGGTGGAAATTCGCAGGGCCCGCAGGAACAAATTGACTTGCCGCGCACGTGGAAAACCTCGTTCCGCGGCCCCATATAGCCACCAATCCCTGTTAAGAAGGCTCCCTTCCGCAACCCCGCGGTGCCATCGTGGGGCCGATGATTCGCATGACCGAGCCGAGCAAGATCACCAGCGTCCCCGACCACCAGCCCGCAGCCGGCGGCATCGCCGCGCGTGCGCGCGCCTCCGTGGGCCCGAAATACCTCTCCGGCCTCAATCCGGAGCAGC
>NZ_JALBHA010000663.1:0-2825 GCF_023006445.1 Bradyrhizobium sp. SHOUNA76 | reverse complement strand
CGGCGCGCACCAGGGGCGGCAGCAGCACGTCGAAGCGTGGCGTCGGCTCGGGCGCCGCGCCGAATTGAAGCTTGCCGTTGGGATCGATCTCGATCACGCGCTCATGCCAGCCATTCTCGAGCCTCACCATCTGGTGGATCGGCAGCACGTCGAAATATTCGTTGGCGAGGATGATGCTCGGTCCTTCCGGCACGTCGTCGATGCTGTCGTGCCAGTCGATGTTGCGCACGTTCGCCAGCGTTGCGCCCTGCCGTTCGCGCAAGACGGGATTGACCTCGACCATGTGGATATGAAGCGCCTGGTACAGCGGTGGCAGCACGCGGAGTGCGCGCAGCGCGTCCGCCATCATGGTGCCGCGGCCGGGGCCGAGCTCGATCAGCCTCAAAAATTGCGGCGAGCCCATCTGCTTCCACACCGAGGCGGTCCACAGTCCCAGGAGCTCGCCGAACATCTGGCTGACCTCGGGCGCGGTGGTGAAGTCGCCCTCACGGCCCAGCGGATCGCGCGAGACGTAATAGCCATGGCGCGGATGCATCAGGCACAGTTCCATGTACCGCCAGACCGGCATGGGGCCCGAGGCTTTGATCAGCGCCTTGATCTCGTCGAGTAGCGGCTGGTCGGTCACGGTGTACTTTCTCGAAATGGAATTAACTGTTGGCCTCGATGGGCTTCGGCGCACCGCGCCGCACTGCCAATACAATAAGTATGAGGCCGACAATAAGCATCGGGATCGACAACAGCATGCCCATGGTTAACCCGCCCCAGAGGAAGCCGAGCTGGGCGTCCGGTTCGCGGAAATGCTCGCCGATGATCCGGGTCAGGCCGTAGATCAGGATGAAGCTGCCGAGGATCATGCCGGGCCGCTTCAGCGCACCAAGGCGGATCATGATCGCGAGCACCGTGAACAGCAGGATGCCTTCCATCCCGGCTTCGTAGAGCTGGCTTGGATGGCGCGGCAATTGGGTCGGATCATCGGGAAAGATCATCGCCCAGGGCAGGCTCGCATCGGTGGCGCGGCCCCACAACTCGCCCTTGATGAAATTCGCAATGCGCCCGAGCAGCAGTCCGACCGGAGCGACGGCGGTGGTGATGTCGCCGAGCGACAGGATCGAGATGCCGTTGCGATAGGCGAACCACATCACCGCGACGACGCAGCCGAGGAAGCCGCCGTGGAACGACATGCCGCCCTCCCACAGTTTGAAGATCGCTGCGGGATGCGAGATGAAGAAGGGCAGATTGTAGAACAGCACGTACCCGGTGCGGCCGCCCAGGATGATGCCGAGCGTGACCCAGAGAATGAAATCGTCGATCTGAAGCAGCGAGATCGGCGCGGGCCTGCCCCACAGGCGCTCGCTCTTCAGGAGCGAGCGCGCATACAGCCAGCCGAACACGATGCCGCTGATATAGGCCAGCGCGTACCAGCGGATGGCGAACGGTCCGAGCGCGACGGCGACCGGATCGATGGATGGGAAGTCAATGAGCAGAAAGGGCATCGCGCCTTCTATATCTAGACGAGATTGCGGCGAAGAGGACCAGCGGACGCCGTCTGATTCTTGTTATGCCGGGACGTTGAATACGATTGCAAGGAAAGCGGTTCATGACAAGGATACCGCCGATCGGCACTTGAACCGTTTCGATCGGATTGCCATTGTCTTTTCGAGAGTTTGCGCCAAGCTAATCTGAGGCCGCCAGGAGACCGAAATGACCCAGACCAACAACCGGTTTTTCGACGAGATCGGCCGGCTGATGAACGATGCCGCCGGTGCCGCCCAGGGCGTCAAGCGCGAGTTCGACACGGTGATGCGCACCCAGGCTGAAAAATTCCTGCGCGACATGGATCTGGTCAAGCGCGAGGAGTTCGAGGCCGTCAAGGATATGGCGCGCCTGGCGCGCGAGGAGAACGAGGCGCTGAAAACGCGGATTGCGGCGCTGGAGGCCAAACTCGGAGGGTAGTCACCGGTCCCGTAGCCCGGATGGAGCGCAGCGAAATCCGGGGGCCGCTCTCACCGGTCGTGCGATCTCCCCGGATTTCGCTCCGCGCCATCCGGGTTACAAGATGCCATCCGGAACAACCCGCCAGCCCATTCTCCTTGTCATTTCCGCATCTTCCGGGTAAAAGCCCGCCACGTCCGCGGCCCCCGCACCCCTGGAGGCTTGCTGCGGCGTATGCCATGGGCCGCCTTGCGGCCCATTAACTTTTGCAAAAACAAGGACTTAACGACATGGCGACGACCGTCAAGGAATTGAAGGCGACCGCACGTCCGAAGAGCGGCAAGGGGGCCGCCCGGGCTGAGCGTCGCGCCGGGCGAGTGCCCGGAGTGATCTATGGCAACAACCAGCCCCCGGTGACGATCTCGATTGAAGATCGCGAACTGCGCCAGCGCATCCTCGCCGGCCGGTTCCTGACCACGCTGGTCGACATCGATCTCGAGGGCAAGAAGCACCGCGTGATTCCGCGCGACTACCACCTCGATCCGGTCAGGGACTTCCCGATCCATGTCGACTTCATGCGGCTCGGCGAAGGCGCCACCATCCGCATCAGCGTGCCCTTGCATGTGGTGAAGTCGGAATCGTCACCCGGCGTGAAGCGCGGCGGCACCGTCAACATCGTCGCCCACGCGATCGAGCTCGAATGCGGTGTCGAGAGCATTCCGCAGTACATCGAGGCCGATGTCGGCTCGCTCGAAATCGGCCACTCGCTGCATCTGTCCGACGTCAAGCTGCCGGCCGGCGTGAAGGCGCTGGCCCGCGAGGACGCGACCCTCGTCACCATCGTGCCGCCGTCAGGCTACGCCGAAGAGCAGAAGGCCGCCGCTGCGGCTGCC
>NZ_JALBHA010000662.1:0-2829 GCF_023006445.1 Bradyrhizobium sp. SHOUNA76 | reverse complement strand
CATGCGGCGCGCGGAGCGTGATGCCTTGGGCCGCGACCAGGAGCTCGATGCCGAGGATGGCGGCAAGATTGTCGGCCATGTCGGACAGGCGCCGCGCGGCGTGCGCCGCCATCGAGACGTGATCTTCCTGGTTGGCGCTGGTCGGCGTCGAGTCGATCGAACAGGCAGCTGCGCGCTGCTTGTTCTCGGCATAGAGCGCCGCCGCCGTCACCTCGGCGATCATGAAGCCGGAATTGATGCCGGGATCAGGCGTGAGGAACGGCGGCAGGCCGAAATTGAGCGCGGGATCGACCAACGTCGCAATGCGCCGCTCGCTGATCGCGCCGATTTCCGATAGCGCGAGCGCGATGGCGTCTGCGGCGAACGCCACCGGCTCGGCGTGGAAATTACCTCCGGAGACGATCTCGCTGCTCTCGACCAGCACCAGCGGATTGTCAGTGACCGCGTTGGCCTCGACGATCAGCGTGCGCGCGGCCTGCGTGATCAGATCGAGCGCCGCGCCCGCGACCTGCGGCTGGCAGCGCAGGCAATAGGGATCCTGCACGCGTTCGTCGCCGTCGAGATGCGACAGGCGGATGTCGCTGCCGTCGAGCAACGCCATCAAGGTTGCCGCAGCCGCGATCTGTCCGGAATGGCCGCGCAACGCCTGGATTTCGGGACGGAACGGCGCCGTCGAGGCCATCGCCGCATCCACCGACAACGCGCCGGTGACGAGCGCGGCGCGAGCCAGGTGAAACGCGCGCAGCACGCCTGATATGGCGTAGGCGGTTGAGAACTGTGTCCCGTTGATCAGCGCGAGGCCTTCCTTGGGGCCGAGCGTCAGCGGCGAGAGGCCTGCAGCGGCAAGCGCCTCGCTCCCGGACACGTTCTTGCCATCGACGATCGCCTGTCCTTCGCCGATCATCACCGCCGTCATGTGCGCCAGCGGCGCAAGATCGCCGGAGGCACCGACCGAGCCCTGTTGAGGCACCAGCGGATAGACGCCCTGCGCCAGCATGCCCTGCAATTGCTCGATCACCTCGCGGCGCACGCCGGAGGCACCGCGCCCAAGCGAGACGATCTTCAGCGCCATCATCAGGCGAACGATCGGCTCGGGTGTTGCGGGGCCGACGCCGCAGCAATGCGAGACGATGAGATTGCGCTGGAGCAGCGCGGTCTGGTCCGGCGGAATGCGCTTCGACGCCAGCTTCCCGAAGCCCGTGTTGATCCCATAGACGGGAGCGTCAGCCCGCGCCGCCTTCGCGACGATCTCGGCAGCCGCCTCGACACGCGGCCAGAACGATGGATCGAGCACGACGGCTTGTCCTGCGAGCACGCGCGCGAGATCGTCGAGGCTGACCGTTCCCGGCTTGACGACGATCGCTGCGCCCTGCTCCGTCACTGCCCCCTCCACACCCGCCGCTGCAGCGGATTAAAGCCGATGCGGTAGACCAGTTCAGCGGGCCGCTCGATGTCCCAGACCGCGAGATCGCACCATTTGCCGGCCTCCAGCGTGCCGGTTTCATCGAGCACACCGAGCGCCCGGGCGCCTTCACGGGTGACGCCGGCAAGGCACTCGGCCACATTCATCCGGAACAGCGTCGCCCCCATGTTCATCGCGAGCAGCAGCGAGGTCAGCGGCGAGCTGCCGGGATTGCAATCGGTCGCAAGTGCCATATGGACATCGTGCCTGCGAAACGTCTCGATCGGCGGCTTCTGCGTCTCGCGGATGAAGTAGAACGCACCGGGCAATAGCACGGCCACGGTGCCGGCCCTCGCCATCGCGGCGGCGCCGGCTTCGTCGGTATGCTCGAGATGATCGGCCGACAGCGCCGAGAATTTTGCCGCAAGCGCGGCGCCGCCGAGGTTCGACAGCTGGTCAGCGTGGAGCTTGACCGGCAGCCCAAGCCCTCTCGCGGTCTCGAAAACCCTTGCGGTCTGCTCGGCCGAGAACGCGATCCCCTCCATGAAGGCATCGACGGCATCGGCAAGGCCGGCCTTCGCGACGGCCGGCAGCATCTCGTTGCAGACGAGATCGATGTAGCGATCCTTGTCGCCATCGGCTTCCACCGGCAACGCATGTGCGCCGAGGAAGGAGGTGCGGATCGCCACCGGCCGCTGACGGCCGAGGCTGCGCGCCGCCGCGAGCTGCCGCATCTCGGTCACGGTGTCGAGGCCATAGCCGGATTTGATCTCGACCGTGGTTGCACCCTCACCGATCAGCGCATCGAGCCGCGGCAGCGCGCTTGCGACGAGATCTGCTTCGCTCGCCTTGCGTGTCGCCGCCACCGTGGAGACGATGCCGCCGCCGGCGCGCGCGATTTCCTCGTAGCTCGCACCTTTCAGGCGCAGCTCGAACTCATGCGCGCGATTGCCGCCATACACGAGGTGGGTATGGCAATCGACGAGGCCGGGTGTGATCCAGCGTCCCTCGCAGTCGATCCGCTCGATCGCGCCCGCATCCGCCGGGAAATCTGCTTCTGCTCCGGCGTAGATGATACGGCCGCCGCGCGCAGCGATCACGCCATGCTCGATCTCGCCGAGACCGAGACGATCCGCCCGCATCGTGGCGAGCCGGGCATCGTGCCAGATCCGGTCGAAGCGCTCTGCCATGCAATGGTCCCTTCGTGGGATGCTTGACTTATATGTCTAGACATATAATCGTAAGCCGGTTCTGTCCAGCCGGCGTGTAAATCATGACCCGACTGCATTTCGCCTCCGCGCTCCTGCCCTCGGGCTGGGCCAATGACGTGCAGGTGGTTGTCACCGCAGGCGCGATCGCGGAGGTGACGCCGGGCGTGGCACCGGCTGCCGGCGACGAGCGCCATGCCGTCGCGCTTCCGGGACTGG
>NZ_JALBHA010000661.1:0-2846 GCF_023006445.1 Bradyrhizobium sp. SHOUNA76 | reverse complement strand
CCTCGACCTGCGCCGACACCGCCCAGGAGCCGTCGCCCTGATTGTCGGCGACATCCTCCAGCGTCGCGCGCCGCAGGCCGCGCCCCGGCGACAGAAACGAGATCGCCTCGATGCAATTGGTCTTGCCCGCCCCATTCGGCCCGACCAGCGCCACCATGTCAGCCGCCGTCTCGAGCCCCGCCGCCCGATAATTGCGAAAATGCGTCAGCGTCAGGCGATGAATGCGGGAGGGGGTCATATGCTATTCGTCATGGGCACGCGCTCTCCTTCGCGGGAGCATGCCGTAGAGTGGGCAAAGGCGCGCTCTGCGCGCGCCGTGCCCACGTCTCGCCGCGATCCGGGCCGCTGCATGGTGGGCACGCTTTCGCCTTCGCTCTTCGAGCTACGGCGCAAGCTTTGCCCACCCTACGGCTCCGATGGATGGTCGCGAGAGCGCCCCTCACACCCGCATCGGCATCAGCACGTACAGCGCGCTCTTGTCGTCGCGGTCTTGCACCAGGGTCGGCGAGCCGGGGTCGGCGAGCCTGAGGGTTGCGACGTCGCCTTCGATCTGGGCGGCGATGTCGAGCAGATAGCGGGAGTTGAAGCCGATATCGAGGGCGTCGGAGGCGTATTCGACCTCGAGCTCTTCGGTCGCGCTGCCGGAATCCGGATTGGTCACCGACAGCACCAGCTTGCCCGGTGCCAGCGACAGCTTGACCGCGCGGCCACGCTCGCTCGAAATCGTCGAGACGCGGTCGACCGCGTTCTCGAAATCCTTCTTGTCGACGACGAGCTCCTTGTCGTTGCCCTGCGGGATGACGCGGCCGTAGTCGGGGAAGGTGCCGTCGATCAGTTTCGAGGTCAGCACGACGTTACCGATCGTAAAGCGGATTTTGGCCTGCGACAGCTCGATCGTCATCTCGGCGTCGGTGTCCTCGATCAGGCGCTGCACCTCGCCGACGGTCTTGCGCGGCACGATGACGCCGGGCATGCCCTCGGCGCCCTTGGGCTGCACCAGATCGAGCTGGGCGAGGCGATGACCGTCGGTGGCGACGCCGCGCAGAGTGGCGGCCTTAGGCGTGCCGGCGGCGTGCAGATAGATGCCGTTGAGGTAATAGCGCGTCTCCTCGGTGGAGATCGCGAACTGGGTGCGGTCGATCAGTCGCTTGACGTCCTTGGCCGCGAGCGAGAAGGAATGCGACATGTCGCCGGCGGCCAGATCCGGGAAATCATTCTCCGGCAGGGTCTGCAGCGTGAAGCGGGAGCGGCCGGCGCGGATCGCCAGCACGGCGCGGTCGCCGTCGGCCTCCAGCACGATCTGCGAACCATCCGGCAGCTTGCGGACGATGTCGTAGAACATGTGCGCCGGCACGGTGGTGGAGCCCGCGGTCGCGGTTTCCGCCGGCAGCGTCTCCGTCACCTCGAGGTCGAGGTCGGTCGCCTTCAGCGACAATTTGGCGTTCTCGGCGCGGACCAGCACGTTGCCGAGGATCGGAATCGTGTTGCGGCGCTCGACCACGCGGTGGACATGACCCAGCGACTTCAGGAGTTGCGCGCGTTCGACCGTAACCTTCATTGCACTACTCGCCCGATCCCCAAGGAAACACAACGTTGAGAAGGCCGGGCGGCGGGACGCGCACCACGGCACCGAAGACCCCGGAAAGCCGGATCATCCAGCCGATATGACCAAAGCCGTCAGGGTCGCGCAAGGTGGCTCGAATGGCCCCCGGATTCAAGGGATTGGGGGGGCAGTTCCGCGCGATTCCCACGATTTCCCTCCCAGACGAAAACCGCCGCCCCGGGCATGGCCGGGGCGGCGTGAGAACGGCAGGAGCGCCTTAGGCGTTTATTCCTGAAGCTGGCGCTTCAGCGACTCCACTTCCTCCGACAGCGCGTTGTCCTTGGAGACCAGGGCCTCGATCTTGCGCACGGCGTGCAGCACCGTGGTGTGGTCGCGCCCGCCGAAGCGGCGGCCGATCTCCGGGAGCGAGCGCAGGGTCAGCGTCTTGGCGAGATACATCGCCACCTGGCGCGGGCGGACCACGTTGGCGGTCCGGCGCGAGGAGAGGAGGTCGGAGCGGCTGACATTATACTGCCGCGCCACCACGCGCTGGATGTCCTCGATCTTGATCCGCTTCGGCTCCTGCGGCCGGATCAGGTCGCGCACCTCGTGCTCGGCCATTTCCAGCGTCACCGGCCGGTTGTTGAGTTTCGAGTGCGCGAGCAGGCGGTTGATCGCGCCTTCGAGGTCGCGGCCGTTATGGGTGATGGTGCGCGCAAGATAGTGCAGCACCTCCTCGGGCACCTCGAACGTCGCATGATGGGCGCGGGCGGCGGCGACGCGCGACTTGAGAATGCCGTGGCGCAGCTCCTCGCCGAGCGAGCCCATCTCGACCACGAGGCCGCCGGCAAGCCGCGAGCGCACGCGGTCATCGAGGCTTTCGAGATCGGACGGCGGTCGGTCGGCCGCGACCACGACCTGACGGCCGGCATCGATCAGCGCGTTCAGCGTGTGACAGAACTCGGCCTGGGTCGACTTGCCCTGCAGGAACTGGAGATCGTCGATGACCAGCACGTCGATGCCGCGCAGCGCTTCCTTGAAGGCCAGCGCGGTCTGCGTCTTCAGCGCGGCGACGAAGCCGTACATGAATTTTTCCGCCGTGAGATACAGCACCTTGCGCTCGTTGCCGGAATTGCCGGCCCAGGTCACCGCCTGGAGCAAATGCGTCTTGCCGAGCCCGACGCCGGCATGGATGTAGAGCGGGTTGAACATCACGGGGTCGCCGCGACGCCCCTCGGCAACCTGGCGCGCGGCGGCAAGCGCCAGCGTGTTGGAGCGGCCGACGACGAAGCTCGCGAAGGTC
>NZ_JALBHA010000660.1:0-2855 GCF_023006445.1 Bradyrhizobium sp. SHOUNA76 | reverse complement strand
GTCGGCAGCCAGCGCCTTGCGCGAAGGCGCCGGCGCGCCGCCGATCCATCCCGTCCATGTCGCGCTTCAGCACTACGCCGAGGCGGTCGCGGCCGTCCGCCAGGACGGCCTGATCCGCGGTCATCCCGGCGACACCGCCGAGCGTTTCTTCGCGCTCGGCTTCTCGCTGGAGCAGATGCACCAGAATCTCTGCGATCTCGATCGCGTCGTCGGCGAATGGTCGGAAGCCGCAAGCGGCAAGTCCGTGCGCGTGGCGGAATAGGCCATAGCGTTTTCGCGCGAAGTGGATGCCCGGTTCGCGTAGAGAAAGCGCGTCAAAGCGCTAGAGGTCGAAGAACGCGAGCGCCGTCGCATCGCGCCGCGCGATGCCGTCCGTCAGGGTCTTCAGCGCAACATCGAAGCTCGGCTGCTCCTGTTCCAGCTCCCATGCGCCGTCATGGTCCCACTGGAAGCACTGGCCATAGCGATCGCCGGTCTCGACATGAAGCAGCAGGCAGCGGCTGAGCTGCGACGGCTCGGCGATCGGGACCAAGTGCTTGAGCGATACGCCGTATTCCTTGCGGAAATAGGCGCACGCCTCTTCGATCTCGTCCTCGGAATGGGCGATGAAATCAAGCACATTGCGCTGCTGCGCGGCGAGCTCGGCGGGCGCATAGAAGCGAAGCTCCGAGGAGGATTCGGGCAGGCGCACCAATAGCTCGGTCTCACCGTGGGTCAGCAGGAAGTTGCGATAGTCGCCGGGCAGCCTGACACCGAGCGCCTGCTCCGCCGCGCTCACATCGGCTTTGCGCGCCGGCGTGCCCGGCTTCCAGCGCCAGCCTTTTGCTGACGTTCCAGCCTTGCGCTGTGCTTCGTATTCTCCATACCCGGGAAACGCCATGATGTCGTCATAGCCGCCGAAGCGGGACCATTGATAGGCATCGTCGAAGGCTTCCTCCCGCCGGTGGGGAAAATAACCGCAGAGCAGTTCGGCGCGCTTGAGGATGCGTTCATGGCTCGGGGCCGTCTTGCACAACTGCTCGATCATCTTCAGTGCGGCATCGGGATCGTCGGCCAGAAGATAGGCGTCGCTCAGTAATTCCAGGATGCGTCCTTCGAGATCGCTCTCGGCGATCGACCACGCATAATGCGGCTGTCCGGTGGCCCGCCGTGCGCAGATGGTATCGCGCGCCTGTTCGGCGAAGCGCACCGCCTGCGCTGGCTCGTCTCCATCTGCATGGCTGCGGCGGGCGGCGTGCCAGAGGTACAGGGGCTCGTGCTCGGCCGGCGTGCCCTTGAGCGCTTCGAGTTGCTTTGACTGCTGGGCCGTCGGCGCGCCGAGTGCCAGGATCATCAGCTCGTCCAGGCCCTTCTGCCAGTCCGGCTTGGCTTGCGGATCAGGTCCGAGGTCGCGCAGCGTATAGTTGGTGTGGGTGGTTTCGACATGGCCTGCCGCGACGAGCTCGGTGACATGACGGCGGAAGGCCGCAGCAGCGTCGGCGATGTTGGAAAACTCCTCGCGCAGAAATTGATCCGCATCGGGATCGCCTTTCCAATTCATGTGGATGCCGATCACCATGGGATCGCGGCCCGGGATCAGCATGAGCTCGCGATCGTCGTTGCCGGGCGGACGATGAAAGAATTTTGCCAGATGCATGCGACCTCCGAAGGCGCCGCGGGCATCGGGGCACCACGTCTCAGTCGTGCCGTCGAAGAAACCGGTTCACATCACCCGCTGGCGCTTGGTCAGCTCCTTGCCCTGCATGCGCCAAAGCAACAGGTCGATGCGGTCCTGGCCGAAGAACGGCTCGTTAGCGGGCGAATTGCGGGTTGGTCTTCTTGAAGAAGCCGGGCACGCGGATCGCGAGCGGGTAGACCGGCCGCAGGTTCACCGCGAGATCGTATCCTGGACGAGCTTCAGCGTCTTGGGGAGCGCCAGATAGCTGTATGGGCTACGGTAGGAGTAGAAGAGATCGACCGAAAGGGTCATCGCGCCGGCTCCAGGATCCGCGCCATCATGTTGCGGGCCACGAGCTTGTGGAAGGGTGTGATGAAAGCGAGATAGGTCCGGCCGAGCCGGTTGTGCGTCCGCACCAGCGTGGTCAAAGTCACCTGACGGCCGGCCGCATCGCCCGAAGCGTCGACCACGATGCGGAAGTCGAGGTGAGAATCGTCGAAGCCGGCGACCAGCCGCTCGGGCGTTTCGCTCAGCACCGGAAACAGGCCGATCAATCCGCCCGGCGCCGGCGCGCCTTCACCCGATGTCTTCAGCCCGAACGGCCTCACCAGAATGTTGCGCAGGCGCAGCAGCGCATCGACCCAGCGCGGCCCGTGCAGCACCATCCGGGTGCAGGCCTCGCGGGCATTCACTTGCGCTGCGCCGATCTCGACGCGAAATGCGTCGGCGAACTGCGCGCCTGATAGCAGCGTGTTGGCATCGACCTTGGGTGCGACTTCGCGGACGGTCCCGTTCATCCCGCCAATCTGCGCGTCAGCATCCGGAAGCGCAAGATCAGCAGCCCGGCATAGACGAACGTCCCGACCGAAAACCCGACCCAGACGCCGACCGCGCCGAGCCCGGCGTTGAAGGCCAGCACCCAGGCGATCGGAAAGGCAATGCCCCAATAGCCGATCGCTGCGAACAGCAGCGTCATCCTGGTGTCGTTGATGCCGCGCAGCGCGCCGCCCATGATGGTCTGGAGGCCGTCGGCGATGAAGAAGGTGGCGCCGACCAGCAGCAGCGTCGCAGTCAGCTCGATGGTGGCTGCGCTCTCGGCGCCGCTGCCGAAGAACAGCCGGCCCAGCTGGTAGCGGCCGAGGATGATGGCGATCGTCAGGGCGGAGACCAATCCGACGCCGAGCACGGCTGCGGCCAG
>NZ_JALBHA010000065.1:0-19627 GCF_023006445.1 Bradyrhizobium sp. SHOUNA76 | reverse complement strand
GCCAGCGCCGAGGAGGCACTCGATGGCGCAACCGGCCTCGTCAACGGCACGCCGGTCGGCATGCTGCCGAACCGGGATACGCCCGTGCCGGCGGTGCTGCTCAGGGCAGACCTGTGGGTCGCCGACGCCGTCTATTCGCCGCTGATCACACCGCTGCTTGCCGCAGCCCGAGACAAAGGCTCTCGGATCATGACCGGCCGCGAGCTCGCGATCTACCAGGCGGCGGACGCCTTCGAACTGTTCACCGGCCTTGCCCCCTCGACGGAAGTTATGGGAGAGGCTTTTGATGCCGTGATGGCTGCGCGCAGCGCCGCCTATCAGGCAGCTTGAGGCGAAGCGGCCGGATACAAGGCCGCTTGCAAAATTTGAAACGTGAGGAGACGACGATGAAATCAACGCTATTGGTGGGCGCGCTGCTCACCGCCGTGACGGCAACGAGCGCCCTTGCCCAGGCGATCAAGCTCGCCGATGTCGCCGAGCTCTCGGGCGGCGGCGCCACCGTCGGCACCAATTGGAAGAACGGCATCGACCTCGCGATCGAGGAGATCAACGCCAAGGGCGGCGTGCTCGGCCGCAAGCTCGAGGTCACCCACGCCGACTCGCAGTCCAACCCGGGTGTGGCACGTGCCCAGGTGCAGAAGGCGCTCGATGCCGAGCCCTATGTGCTGCTCGGGCCCGGCTATTCCGGCTCGGTGAAGGTCACAGCCCCGCTCGCGGCCGAAGCCGGCATCGCGCAGATCATGGGCGGCGAAGCCGCCGAACTGACGCAGGCCGGCAACAAGTTCCTGTTCCGCACCTCGTTCGGCCAACAATCATCGATGCCGAAAGTCGCAAAGTACATCCACGACGAGATGAAGGCGAAGACCGTCGCGGTGGTCTGGGTCAACAACGACTTTGGTCGCGGCGGGCGCGATGTCGTGGTCAAGGAGCTCGACCGGCTCGGCTCCAAGGTGGTCGCCGACCTCTCCACCGAAGCGGGCCAGGCCGATTTCGCCGCTGACGTCGGCAAGATCAAGGCTGCCAATCCCGATGCCGTCTTCGTCTATCTCAACGAAGAAGAGAGCGCGCGCATCCTGAAAGAGCTGAAGCGCCAGGGCGTCGCCGCGCCGCTGATGGGCGAGACCACGCTGATCGGCCAGAAGGTGATCGAGCTCGCGGGCGATGCCGCCAACGGCGCGCGCGGCCATGTCGGCCTCACCACCGATGCGCCGGTCGACCTGATCAAGGCGTTCCGCGAGAAGTTTTCCAAGAAGTACAATTACGTCCCCGACCACAACGGCCTGAAGGGCTATCTCGCCGTCTACATGGTGAAGGCCACCACCGAGAAGATGGGCAAGGTCGACCCGAAGAAGTTTGCCGACACGCTGCACGGCCTCACCATCAAGGCCGCGGACGAGCCGGGCATCCTGATGGACGTCACCTTCAGCGACACCGGCGACATCGACCGCCAGAGCTTTCTGGTCGAAGTGGTCGAAGGCAAGCAGGTCGTGAAGCAGGTGCTGCCGAAAGTGAAGTGAGCGACGCGGTCTTTCATCTCTCCTCTCCCTCTCCCCGTTCTTACGGGGCCGCGACGAGCTTCGCACGCGCTGAGAGGGTTGGGGTGAGGGCTGCTTCCGCAATGGCGGACAGTTGAATTCGCGGAGAGCGCCCCTCACCCCGCCCTCTCCCCGCAAGTGCGGGACGAGGAAGACGATAGAGCGGGGCGAGGGACACGAGAGGGGAAAATGTCCAACCTGTTCGATCTTCTGGTTGCGGGACTTGCCACCGGCGCGATCTATGCGCTGGTCGCGGTCGGCTTCACGCTGCTGTGGCAGACTTCGCAGACCATCAATTTCGCGCAAGGCGAGTTCGTGATGCTGCCGGCGTTCCTGATGCTGGCGGCGATGCATGCCGGCGCGCCGTTCTGGCTCGCGATCATCCTCGGCATCCTGCTTTCGATGATCCTGCTCGGCCTCGCCTTCAAGCTGCTGCTGGTCGACCCGATGATGCGCCACGGCGTGCTGCCGCTCGCGATTGCGACCATGGCGCTGGCGATCGGCCTCAAGGAAGCGGTGAAGCAGTTCTTCAGCGCCGAGGCCTCGCCATTCCCATCGGTCCTGCCGACCGGTGACATCTCCATCCTCGGCCACGCGGTGTCGCTGCAAAGCATCGGCGTGCTGGTCGTCGCCATCCTCGCCGTGCTCGGTCTGACCACGCTGCTCAACCGCACCTCGCTCGGACACCAGATGCAGGCTGCGGCGCAGAACCCGACGGTGGCACGCATCATCGGCGTCCCTGTCGAGCGCATGATCCTGCTGACCTTCCTGATCAACGCCTTCCTTGTCGCGTTGGCTTCGCTTCTGATCACGCCGATCTACCTTGCAAAGTTCTCCTCCGGCGAGGTGCTGGGCCAGGCGGCCTTCATCGCCGCGATCGTGGGCGGCTTCAACCAGGTGCGCGGCGCGATCGCGGGCGGCCTGTTGATCGGCGTGCTCGACAATCTCGCGGCTGCCTATGTCTCGACCCAGTACCGCGCCGCCGTGCCGATGATCTTCCTGATCGCGGTCATCCTGTTCCGGCCGCAGGGCCTGCTCGGCCGCGCCGAGGAGCGCACGGTATGAGCGGCTTCGCCAAACCCCTGAAGATCGCGCTCGGCCTCGCCGTCATCGCCGCGCTGATCATCGTCCCCATGAACTTCAACCGCTATGGCCTGTTCATCCTGAGCCAATGGGCAGTAATGAGCATCGCCGCGATGGGGCTCAACCTCACGCTCGGCTATGCCGGCCAGGTCTCGCTGGCCCAAGGTGCGTTCGTCGGCATCGGCGCCTATGCCTCCGCCATCATGACCACGCATGGCTGGCCGCTGCCGGCGGCGATCCTAGTCGCGATCGCCTTGAGCTTCGCCGTCGGCTGGGTGCTCGGCTATCCCGCGCTGCGCGTGCAGCACCATTACCTCGCTTTCGTCACGCTCGCCTTCTCCACCCTCGCATTCCTCGTGTTCCGCAACGAGAGCTGGCTGACCGGGGGCATCTACGGCATCTCCAACATCCCGCGCCCGCACATCTTCGGCCTCGCGACCAACAAGCCACTGCCGTTCTATTATGTCTGCCTCGGCTCGCTCGCGATCGTGTCGCTGGCGGTGTGGTGGCTGATCCGTTCGCCCTGGGGCCGCGCCTTCATGGCGCTGCGCGAGAACCCGCTGCGCGCGCAATCGCTCGGCATCGACACCCGCCGTTACACGCTGATGGCGTTCGCGATCGGCTCGGCGCTCGGCGGCGTCGCCGGCGCGCTCTATGCGCCGCTGACGCAATATATCGATCCGGTGCCGTTCAACCTGTCACTCTCGCTCGACCTGCTGATGATGGTGATCGTCGGCGGCGCCGGCTTCTATTTCGGTCCGTTCTTAGGGGCGATGATCGCGGTGCTGCTGCCGGAATGGCTGCGCTTCACCGAGGGCTATTATCTGATGCTCTATGCCGTGGCGGTGATGCTGCTGCTGATCTGGTCGCCGACCGGCATTCTGGGAATCCTCGACCGTTATCTTGCCGAACGCCGCACCAAGGCAGCGTCCGCGCTGCGCGCCGTCGCAAAATCCCGCCTGGAGACGGCGCAATGAGTGCGGTCCTCGAAGTCACCGGCATCAAGAAGAACTTTGGCGGCATCAGCGCCGTCGACGGCGTTTCGTTCGACGTGCGCGAGGGCGAGATCCTCGGCCTGATCGGGCCGAACGGCTGCGGCAAGTCGACCCTTTTCAACTGCATCCTCGGCCAGCTCACGCCATCAGGCGGCGAGGTCAAGCTCGACGGCAAGCTCGTCACCGGCCTGCGCCCCGCCGAACTCAACAAGCTCGGGGTCAGCCGTACCTTCCAGCTCCTTCAGGTCTTCCCGAAACTCTCGGTGCGCGAGAATTTGATCCTCGCCGGACAGGAGCATCAGGGCAACATGGCCTCGCGCCTGGTCGGCCGCTCCGATGCCGGACTGACGGAGGCCGCCAACCAGATGATCGGCTTCTTCAAGCTCGACCATCTCGCCGACGAGCCCGCGGGCGGGCTCTCCTACGGCCAGCAGAAGCTGCTCGACGCCGCCATGGCTTTCATGGGCGGACCGCGGCTGGTGCTGCTCGACGAGCCCGCGGGCGGCGTCAACCCGTCGATGCTGGCGGATCTGAAGGAGCGCCTGGTCGCGATCAACCGCGAGAAGAACGCCACCTTCGTCGTGATCGAGCACAACATGGAGTTCGTGATGTCGCTGTGCTCGCGCGTGATGGTGATGGCGGAAGGCAAGGTGCTGGCGATGGGACGGCCGGACGAGGTGCGCAAAAACCCCGCCGTGATCGAAGCCTATCTCGGACATTAGGAAGCCAACATGAGCGACCCGATCCTCTCGGTTCACAATCTCGTCGGCGGCTACGGCAAGATGACGATCCTGAACGGCACGAATTTCTCGGTGCCGCAGGCGACCATCACCACCATCATCGGCCCGAACGGCGCCGGCAAGTCCACCGTGTTCAAGGCGATCTTCGGCCTGTTGAAGCTGCGCGAGGGCAAGATCAGCTTTGGCGGCCGCGACGTCACCAATTTGAGCCAGCGCGCCTTGCTCAATGCCGGCATCTGCTACGTGCCGCAGGGCCGCAACATCTTTCCCGAACTGTCCGTGCGCCACAATATCGAGCTCGGCGGCGTCGCTGCCGGGAAGGGTCTCGACCTCCCAAGAAGGATCGAAGCCGCGCTCGACCTCTTCCCCGCGTTGCGACGCAAGTCGACGCAGCAGGCCTCGACGCTCTCGGGCGGCGAGCAGAAGCAGCTCGAGATCGCCCGCTCGCTGCTGCTCGAGCCGAAGCTGGTGCTGATCGACGAGCCCTCGATCGGCCTGTCGCCGCTGATGGTGCAGCAGACCTTCGACATCCTCAAAAGCTTGCGCGACCGCGGCGTCACGATCCTGATGATCGAGCAGAACGCGCGCTCGGCGCTGGAGATCTCCGATATCGGCATCGTGCTCGAGCTCGGCCAGACCCGCATGGTCGACGACGCCAGGCGCATCCTGAACGATCCGCGCATCGGGCAATTGTTCCTGGGCGGCGCCATGGAGGAGAGTGCGGCATGAGCGCGAAAATGCGCATCGCTGTTGCAGGTGCCGGCCTGATCGGCCGCCGCAACATTGAATTGATCGAGTCCTCCAAGGATTGCGCGCTCGCCGGCATCGCCGATCCCTCGCCAGCCGCGAAGGATTATGCACAGGCGCGTGGCGTGCATTGCTATGCAGACCACCGCGCCTTGCTGGCGCAGGAGAAGCCTGACGGCCTGATCATTGCCTCGCCCAACACGCTGCACCTGCCGATGGCGCTCGACTGCACTGAGGCGGGCGTGCCGGCCTTGATCGAGAAGCCGGTGACCGAGACGGTTGCCACCGCACAGCGCCTGTGCGCGGCCGTGAAACGTACCGGCGTGCCGATGCTGGTCGGCCACCACCGGCGACACAATCCCCTCATCAAGGCCGCACGCGAGACCGTGGCGGGCGGCAAGCTCGGCCAGCTCACCGCGGTGGTGGGACTCTGGTTGCTGAAGAAGCCCGACGACTATTTCGAAGTCGCATGGCGGCGCGAGCAAGGCGGCGGGCCACTGCTGATCAATCTCATCCATGACATCGACAATCTTCGCTTCGTTTGCGGCGAGATCGTCGAAGTTCAAGCGCTGACCTCGAACAAGATGCGCGGCTTCGCGGTTGAGGACACGGCCGCCCTCATTCTTCGCTTTGCCAATGGCGCGCTCGGAACCGTGACGGCGTCGGATGCGACGCCGGCGCCGTGGAGCTGGGAACTGACCGCCGGCGAGAATGCGGTCTATCCCAGGCAGGACCAGCCCTGCTACGTCTTCGCTGGCACCAATGGTTCGCTGTCGGTGCCTACCATGGAGCTGTGGTCGTATCGACAAGGTCCCGGCTGGCATGCGCCGCTGGTTCGCGAGCCCGTCGCACTCTCGGCTTACGATCCGCTCGTCGAGCAGCTCCGGCATTTTCTCGCCGTGATCGCGGGCCGCGAGCAGCCGCTGATCTCCGTCGAAGACGCGATGGCCACGCTCGCTGTCGTCGAGGCCGTCAGCGAGGCTGCGCGCACGAGCCAAAAAGTATCGCCGGGCCGGATCATGGAGCAAGCTGCATGAACAAGCGTTCGATCGCCACCGTCTCCCTCTCAGGCGCGCTCGACGAAAAGCTCCGCGCCATCGCGGCCGCGGGCTTCGACGCGGTCGAGATCTTCGAAAACGATCTGCTGTCGTTCGGCGCTGGCCCACGCGAGGTGGCGCAGCTGTGCAAGGATCTCAATCTCGAGATCTGCGCGTTCCAGCCGTTCCGCGATTTCGAGGGCATGCCCGAGCCGCAGCGCTCGCGCAATTTTTCCCGCGCGGAACGCAAGTTTGATCTAATGCAGGAGCTCGGCACCGATCTCCTGCTGATCTGCTCCAACGTCTCGCCCGCCTCGCTCGGCGGCATCGACCGAGCCGCCGACGATTTTCGCGAGTTGGGCGAACGCGCGGCCAAGCGCTCCTTGCGCGTCGGCTACGAAGCATTGGCCTGGGGAAGCCATGTCAACGACTATCGCGATGCCTGGGAGATCGTGCGGCGCGCCGATCATCCCGCGATCGGGATCATCCTCGATAGCTTTCACGCCTTGGCGCCGGGATTTCCGACGGGTGCGATGGCCTCGATCCCCGGCGACAAGATCTTTCTGGTGCAGCTTGCGGACGCGCCGAAGCTCGCGCTCGACATCCTGTCCTGGAGCCGGCACTTCCGGTCGTTTCCCGGTCAGGGCGATCTGCCGGTCGGCGAGTTCATGGCGGCGATCGCGGCGACCGGCTATGCCGGGCCGCTGTCGCTGGAGATCTTCAACGACCAGTTCCGCGCCGGCTCGGCCGCGCAGACCGCCATCGACGGCCTGCGCTCGCTGATCCTGCTGGAAGACCAGCTCGCACCGGACTGGCCGAAGCTCGTCCGCGAGCCGCTGGCGCCGAAGGCGAAGAGCCGCGGCACCGGGTTCATCGAGTTTGCCGTCAACGAGACCAAGGCCGGCGAGCTCGCCCACCTGTTCTCGCAACTCGGCTTCCGCAAGACCGGCGCGCATCGCAGCAAGGCGGTGGAGCGCTGGTCGCAGGGCAAGGTCGAGCTCGTCATCAATAGCGAGACCGACGGGTTCGCCCATTCCCACTATGTCACGCACGGCCCCGGCGTTTGCGCGATTGCGCTCGATGTCGACAATGCCGGCCTTGCCATGCAGCGTGCCGAGACGCTGAAGACGCGCACCTTTTACCAGCCGGTCGGGCCCGGTGAGCTCGAAATCCCGGCGATCCACGGCGTCGGCGGCAGCCTGCTCTATTTCCTCGATCAGGCCGGCAAGAACTGGGACACGGATTTCGAGCCTGTCACGAGCGATGCGGGCGCGGACGCGCTGCTCGCCGTCGATCATATCGCGCAGTCGATGCCCTATGACGAGATGTTGTCCTGGCTGCTGTTCTACACCGGCATCCTCGACCTGACGCGGCTACCGCAGATGGAGATCGCCGACCCCAGAGGTCTGGTGCAGAGCCAGGCCATCATCAACGCCGACCAGAGCCTGCGCTTCGTGCTCAACGGCTCCTCCGCCAACCGCACCCTGCCGGCGCGCTTCATCTCGGAGTTTTTTGGATCAGGCGTGCAGCACATCGCGTTCGCGTGCCGGGACATTTTTGCGACGGTCGCGGAGATGCGCCGGCGCGGCGCGGATTTCCTGGATATCCCTGACAACTACTATGACGACATCGAAGCCAAATACGACCTTGCGCCCGAGCTGATGGCGCAGCTGCGCGCCAACCACATCCTCTACGACCGCGAGGGCGACGGCGAGTTCTTCCAGGTCTACACCCACATCTTCGACGAGCGGTTCTTCTTCGAGATCGTCGAGCGGCGAGACTATCGGGGCTTTGGTGCCGCCAATGCCGGGATCAGGCTGGCGGCGCAGGCCCGCGAGGTACGGCCTGCGAGCATGCCGAGGGTGTAGGTGTCTCTTTCTCGCACGTCGTTCTCCTCATCGTCATTGCGAGGAGCCCTTGCGACGAAGCAATCCAGATTGCCTCCGCGGAGGGATTCTGGATTGCTTCGCTGCGCTCGCAATGACGGTGCGGAGGCTATCGAGGAACGTAGGGTGGGCAAAGGCGCGCTTGCGCCGTGCCCACCACCTCGCCAATTATGCGGTGCGAATGGTGGGCACGCTTCGCTTTGCCCACCCTAAGATACTTACAATTGAAGGGGCAGAAGAGCCCCCTCATCCGGTGGCCACACCGCACTCACTTCATCTTGCACTTGTCGTGGAAGCGATCCTGGTCGTTCTCGACGATGGTCGCGACCGTCTTCAGCGCGAGCTGGCCTTCGGCGTCCTTGACGACGTCCTGCAGATAGAAGCTCTGCACCGGGATGTGGTTGTTGCCGTATTTGAACGCGCCGCGCAGCGACTTGAAGTTGGCCTTCTCCATCTCGGCCTTCATCGCGTCCTTCTTGCTGGTGTCGCCCTTCACCGCGACCACCGCGCTGTTGATGAGCTGGGCGGCGTCGTAGGTCTGGGCGCCGTAATAGGTCGGACGCAGGCCGGTGTACTTCTTGCGGTAGTCGGCGACGAAGCGCTTGTTCTGCTCGTTGGGCAGGTCATTCACCCACTGCTGCGCGCCGGGAACGCCAAGCGCGTTCTCCTTCTGGAGCGGCAGCGACAGCTCGTCGACGGTGAAGGCGGTGTAGAGCGGCATCGTGCTCTTCAGGCCCGCCTGAGTATATTGGTTGAGGAACTGCACGCCGGCGGCGCCGGGGTAGAACACGAAGATCGACTCGGCGCCCGAGGCGCGGGCCTTGGAGAGCTCGGCGGAGAAGTCGAGCTGGCTCGGCCAGACCGTGTATTCCTCACCCTTGATCTCACCCTTGAAGGTGTTCTTGAGGCCCGCGAGCATGTCCTTGCCGGCCGCATAGTTCGGCCCGATCAGGAAGACGCTTTTGACGCCCTTCTGGTTCATGTAGAGGCCCATGGCCTGCGGCGTCTGGTCGTTCTGCCAGGAGGTCGAGAACACGTAGGGCGAGCAGAGCTCGCCGGCGAGCTGCGAGGGACCGGCATTGGCCGAGATCAGGAAGGTCTGCGAGTCCACCGCGGTCTTCAAGGAAGCCAGCAGCACGTTCGACCAGATGTAGCCGACGATGAAATCGACCTTGTCGGACTGCACCAGCTTCTCGGTCTTCTGCTTGCCGACGTCGGGCTTCTGCCCGTCGTCCTCGTAGATGACCTCGACCGGCTTGCCGTCCATCTTGCGGCCCATGTGGTCGAGCGCGAGCTCGAAGGAGTTGCGCATGTCGTTGCCGATCACGGCGGTCGGGCCGCTGAAGGTCGAGACGAAACCGATCTTGATGGTGTCGCCGGCGGATGCCTGATTTGCCAGCACCAGCGCCGCTGCGCCCGCCAGCCAGAATGCCGTCCTCATAACCACTCCCCTCCTTATTATTGAGCCCGCAAGCGGGGTGATCGCCGCCCCGGGTCGTCTCTATTGAACGCAAAATCCATCGAGCCGCCAATGGCTCAGCGCCTGCCCTGCACCATATTTCGCCCCAATCGGGGATGGCAAGAAATATAATTCTACTTACTTCGACCAAGGCTGCGGCGCTTTTTCGCGCCAAATCGATACATCGGGCCTATCTGGCGATTGATGACGGCTATTGGACCGCCGCACCCAATCCGCACTTAAATGAGCAGGAAGAGTCAGCGAGATTCGAGGGTACATCATGACCACGACACCGCACCGCGTCGTCATCGTCGGGGCCGGCTTCGGCGGGCTGGAGGCGACCTACCGGTTGGCAGGCACCCCGGTCGAGATCACGCTGATCGACCGCCGCAACCATCATCTGTTTCAGCCGCTGCTGTATCAGGTCGCGACCGCCTCGCTCGCGACCAGCGAGATCGCATGGCCGATCCGCCATCTCATGCGCGACAGACCGGAGGTGACGACGCTGTTCGCGACTGTCAGCGGCGTCGATGCGGCAAGGCGCTGCGTGCTGATCGACGACGGCAGCGAGGTGCCTTACGACACGCTGGTGCTGGCGACCGGCGCGCGTCACGCCTATTTCGGCCACGACGAATGGGAGCAGTGGGCGCCCGGCCTGAAGACGCTGGAGGACGGCACCACGCTGCGCCGGCACATCCTGGTGGCATTCGAGCGCGCCGAGCGGGAGACCGATCCGCAGAAGCGCGCGGCGCGGCTGACCTTCGTCATCGTCGGTGCCGGCCCCACCGGCGTCGAGCTCGCCGGCACCATCGCGGAGATGGCGCACCACACCTTGCCCGGCGATTTCCGCAACATCGACACGACCAAGGCGCGCGTCGTGCTGATTGAGGCGGGGCCGCGCGTGCTTGCGGGCTTTGCCGACGATCTCTCGGCCTATGCGCAGGCCTCACTGGAGAAAATCGGCGTTGAAGTCGTGCTGGGGCTGCCCGTGACCGAGATCAACCGCGAGGGTGTGGTGTTCGGCGGCAGACTGCTCGAGGCAAAGACACGGATCTGGGCCGCCGGCGTGCGCGCCTCGCCAGCTGCCGAGTGGCTGGGCGCACCTAGCGATCGCGCCGGACGCGTGCAGGTCGAAGACGACCTGACCATTCCTGGCCATCCCGAAATCTTTGCGATCGGCGATACCGTCAGCATCAACGCCTGGGAGGGCAAGCCGGTGCCGGGCACCGCGCCGGCCGCCAAGCAGCAGGGCCGCCATGTCGCCGAGACCATCAAGGCCCGCCTGCGCGGTGCTGCGACCGGCCCATTCCGCTACAAGCACGCCGGCAGCCTCGCCCAGATCGGCAAGCGGCTCGCCGTCATCGACTTCGGCCGCTTCAAGCTGCGCGGCACGATCGCGTGGTGGATCTGGGGCATCGCCCACATCTACTTCTTGATCGGCCTCCGCCACCGCCTCAGCGTTGCGCTCAGCTGGCTCTGGATCTACGCCCGGGATCAGCGGGCGGCGCGGCTGATCACGCAGGGAAGTAGCAAGGTGGTGTAGGGAGCCTCTCGTGTCCCGGACGCGGCGCGGCATGAAATGACGCGACGCAGAGCCGGACCCAGAAGCCATGGGCCCCGGCTCTGCAGCGCAGCGCTACGCGCTGCACTGCGTCCGGGGCACGAGACCTACTTCACCAGCTCGCAGCCGCCGTCTGCCAGCGGACGGAAGGCCTGCTCCGCGGGAATCGTCGAGACCAGCTTGTAGTAATCGTACGGGTATTTCGACTCCTCCGGCTTCTTCACCTCGAACAGGTACATCGGATGCACGACGCGGCCGTCCTGGCGGATGGTGGTGTCGCCGAACAGTCTGTCCTTGCCCCTGAACTTCTTCATCTCGGGCACGGCGTCCTTGGCATTGTCGCTGCCGGTGGCGGCAACCGCGTTGAGATAAGCGAGCGTCGAGGCATAGACCCCGGCCTGGTTGCCGCTCGGCATCTTGCCGTTCATGCCGGGCCGGGCGGCGAACCGCTTGGCAAAGGCGCGGGTGTCGTCGTTCATGTCCCAGTAGAAGGCCTCCATGAGCTGGAGGCCCTGCGCGACCTTGATGCCCATGCCGTGGATGTCGTTGATGAAGAGCAGGAAGGCGACGAGCCTCTGCCCGTTCTGCTGGATGCCGAACTCGGCGGCCTGCTTCACGGCGTTGATGGTGTCACCGCCGGCATTGGCAAGGCCGATCACCTGCGCTTTCGAACCCTGCGCCTGCAACAGGAAAGAGGCGAAGTCGGAGGTGCCGAGCGGATGTTTCGAGGAGCCCAGCACCTTGCCGCCGTGTCCTTCGATGTATTTCTGCGCCTCCGCCTCGATGCCCTTGCCGAGCGCATAGTCGACCGTGAGGAAATACCATTCCTTGCCGCCGCGCGACATCATCGCGGCTGCCGTGGTGTTGCCGGTCGCCCAGGCGTCGTTGACCCACTGGATGGTGTTGGGCGAACAGGCCTTGCCGGTGAGATCGGAGCTTGCGGTCGAGGAGGCCAGGAAGGTCATGCGGCTGTCGCGCAGCAGCGAGTTGATGGACAGACCGACCGCCGAATTCGGCACGTCGACGATGGCATCGACGCCTTCGACATCAAGCCATTTGCGCGCAATGGCATTGCCCACGTCAGCCTTGTTCTGGTGGTCGGCATAGACGATCTCGACCTTGATGCCTTTGCCGCCGCCGTTGAAATCCTCCGCCGCCATGCGCGCGGCTTCCACCGAGCCCATGCCGTTGGTGTCCTGGAAGATGCCGGAGATGTCGTTGAGCACGCCGACGCGCACGACATTGTCCGAGATCTCGGCGCTTGCCGCGCCGGACACCAGGCTTGCGGCCAGCGCAAGCGTCCACCTCAAGTTCTTCATCGTTCCCTCCCCTGTCTATTGGTTTTGCTTCCGGTCGCGTCAGGCCGGCGTGATCTTGACCGGCAGACTGTCGAGACCACGCAGCGTGTTGTTGAAGCGGCGCTTCGGCTCGCCGGTGATCTCGATCTTCGCAATGCGGCGCGCCAGCGCCGACAGCACCGTCTCACCCTCGAGCCGCGCCATGAGCTGCCCGACGCACATGTGAATGCCGGAGCCGTAGCCGACATGGCCGGAGGTACGGCGAGTGACGTCGTAACTATCAGGCTCGTCCCACCGGCGCGGATCGCGATTGGCCGCGGCGAGGAACATCAGGACCTTTTCGCCCTCGCCGATGGTCGCGCCGGAGAGCTCGACATCACGTGTCGTGGTGCGGAAGAACGTCTGCACCGGGCTTTCAAATCGCACCGCCTCCTCGAAGGCGTTGCGCGCCAATGTGAGATCAGCACGCAGGCGCTGCCATTGCTCCGGGAAGCGTGCGAGGCAATAGACGGCGGCGCCAATACCATTGACGGTGGTGTCGAGGCCGGCCGAGAGCAGCGAGCGAACCAGCAGCGGAGCTTCAGTCGCCGTAATCGCGTCCTCGTCGACGTGGGCGTGAATGCAGGCGCCGATGCCGCCGGGAGCGAGATTCTCCCGCTGACACTGTGCAGTGACGTAAGCCTGGTGCGGCGTCGAACGCGCGATCGCCTCCTGGCGCAACTCGTTCGGCGGGCCGAAGGCGTTGAACACAACGCTGGCATAAGGGATGAGATGTTCGCGGCCCTCCGGCCTCAGACCGAGCGCATCCGGAAAGATCGAGAGCGGATAGGCCTCCGCGAGATCCGTGATCGCGTCAAAGCTGCCCTTCTCCAGCAATTCGTCGACCCGCTGCTCGGCCGCTGCGGCAAAGCGCTCGCGCAGCCCCTTCATCACGGTGGGCGACAGCACCTTTGATAACACGGCGCGGGTGCGGGTGTGCGCCGGGGGATCGGCTTCGAGGATCAGGCTCGGCGGCCGCCACGGCGTCTCCTTCTTGAAGTCGGAGAGGCCGACGCCGCGGCTGGAGCAGAAGGTCGCGGGATCGTTCAGCACCGCATGGACCTCGGCATAGCGCGCCACGCCATAGACATTCCACTTGTCGAGATAGACGACCGGACCGGCCTCCCGCAGCCGCTGATGCGTGGGATAAGGGTCGGCAAAAAACTTCATGTCGAAGGGATCGACGTCGAGATGCGGAACGGCCGCGGATCCCGTCGCTGCCGGGGAGCCGGATGCGGTCATGGAAGACCTCCCTCATTTTGATCTTGTGAAAGAGCGGCGCATGCCCTTAGGTCTTTCGGCCCGCCGCGAGATAGAATCCCGATATGCCTGCGCCCTCGACCAGAGCCCGCCAAAAACCTGCGCTTAACGAGGCGGGACCGACGCTCGACCTCGACCGTTACGTCCCGGCGTTCGTCACCTTCATCGCCAACAAGCTCTCGAACAGCGCGACCGCGTTCTATCAGCGGCAGTTCGGCGTCAACGTCACGGAATGGCGGATCATGTCGCTGCTGGCGATCGAGCCCGGCATTCCGGCCTCGCGCATCTGCCACGTCATCGGGTTCGACAAGGGGCCGGTGAGCCGGACGCTGGCAGGCCTCGAGAAGCGTGGGCTGATCTCGATCCGCACCGACCCCAACGACGGCCGCACCCATTCGATCTCGCTGACGGCGAAGGGCCGCGCCACCCATGACAAGGTGATCGTTGCAGCACTCGAGCGCGAGCGGCGGCTGTTGTCCTGCCTCAGCAAGGACGAGCGCGAGGTGCTGATCGACCTGCTGCGCCGGCTGCACGAAAATCTCGGCGCGGTCACCGGCGGCACCGAGGCCTGACGGGTCGCGCCTCAAGCGCCACCTTCCGTCACGTCCGGACACTCGCCGGCATTTGCCGACGGCACCAGTTCTGCCGCGCATTTGTTTCCTCCAGAAAAGACGCAGCGGTTTGCCCGCCGTCATCCTAATCTGGAACGGTTCGCACAAATTAGTTGCTTAAGCAACAAAAGAATCGGCAGGATAATGCGGCAGGGTTGCTGGCGTAATGGGCGAGCTACTCGCCCCATCCTCCGTCATTGCGAGGTGCGCAGCGACGAAGCAATCCAGAGTCCTTCCGCGGAGACAGCCTGGATTGCTTCGTCGCTGCGCTCCTCGCGATGACGACGTGGAAAGAGCACGCCTAAACCGACTTATGCCCAACCGATCCATTCACCCGACGCATCGTCGTTCAACCGCGCCACCGCATCGGCGCGCCGCGTCAGCACGGCGCGCTGGTTGATGTAGCCCTTGTCGGTGATCTCGCCGCCATCGACCGACGGCGGCTCGGCGAGAAGCAGCGCGCGGGTGGCGTGACCGGAGGAGTTGGGGCCTTGCTGCCTGAGTTTCGCCAGGCCCTGCGCGATTGCGGTCCTGACCTTGTCATGCGCGAGCACCTCGTTCACGCCTGCCGTCTCGGGCAGACCGGCGTGGACGCGGCAGGCGACAACATTGGGAAACACCAGAAAGCGCGCCTCGTCGCCGCCATGACCGGACACGACGATGTCCTGCGCCAGCGGCGAGAGCGCCGCAATGCCGGCGACGCGCAGCGTGCCGACGCTGACCCAGGTGCCGGAATTGAGCTTGAAGTCTTCCGCGACACGGCCGTCGAAGAACAGGCCGCGCTCGGGCCTGCCGGTATCGGCAAGCTTGACGGCATCGCCGATCAGATAGAAGCCCTCTTCATCAAAAGCCTGCTTCGTCAGCTCCGGCGCCTTCCAATAGCCGGGCGTGACGTTCGGGCCGCGCACCCGCACCTCCAGCTTGTCGCCGGAGGTGACGAGTTTAAGCTCGGTGCCGGGGATGGGCACACCGATATTGCCGGAGCGTTCGGCGAGGAAATGGCAGTCGGTCGCGAGCGGCGAGGTTTCCGTCGAGCCCCAGGCCGAGACCATCGGCAGCGCGCGGCCGACGGTCTTGATCGAGAGTTCTTCCAGCGCGTCCCATAGATTCTGCGGCAGCGCCGCGCCGGCATAGAAGGCGAATTTCACCTCGCTGAAGAAGCGGCGGCGCAGTTCCTCGTCACCGCGCAGCGCCGCGATCAGCATGTCGAAGCCGCGCGGCACGTTGAAATACACCGTCGGCATCACGCTCTTCAGATTGGCCAGCGACGCCGCAAAGAGACCGGGCGCAGGCTTGCCGCCGTCGATATAGAGCGAGCCGCCGTTGCGCAGCACGAGATTGAAATTGTGATTGGCACCGAAGGTGTGGCTCCAGGGTAGCCAGTCAAGGATGACGAGATCCTCGCGCTTCTGCTCGAGAAAGATCCAGGTCTGCGCCTTGGCCTGCTGGCTCGAGGTCAGCATGCGCTGGGTGTTGATGACGGCCTTGGGCGTGCCGGTCGAGCCTGACGTGAACAGGAATTTTGCGATCGTGTCCGGCGTCACCGCGGCGAACGCCGTTGCAACGTCGGGGCTCTCCGGCGTTGCCGCAACAGTGCGGAAGGCGAGCGCACCGGCGTCATCCTCATGGCCGCTGATGATCCGCGCCCGGTGCAGCGGCGCGATGGCCTCCAGCGCCGCCGCGAAGGGTTTTATCGCAGAGACGTAGATCGCTCCCGGCTCGAGCAGCGTGATCATGCTCTTGAGCTTCTCGAAATCCCTGGACATCAGCGAATAGGCTGGCGAAATCGCGGCCGAGGGCACGCCGACATGCTGGGCAGCGAGCGCCAGCAGCGCGTGATCGATGCTGTTGTCCGAGAGGATCGCGAGCGGGCGCTCTGCGCTGAGGCCTTGCGCCAAAATCCAGGACGCCGCCGCCCGCACCTGGCGCAGGGCCTGGGCATATGTGACGGTGGTCCAGGGCGCATCGACATTGCCGCGCTCGGCAAGGAAGATCGCATCTGGCGTTTGCCGCGCCCATTGCTCCAGCCAGTCGCCGACGCAACGCGCGCCATCGCGCAACGGATCGGGCGAGCGCAGCACGATGCTGCCGTCGGCGCGATGCTCTGCGACGGTCCGCGGGCTTGCGAACAGGCCTGCAAGGTCACCGCGTGGGGCGACTGTCATGTGTTTCCTCCTCCGCCCGGATACGGGGATCGGCCGCAGCCTCATTCCGGGTTGCTTGGCCATAATGTTGGGCACGACAATTGTTGTCGTCAACAACAATCTTTCGCTTGGCTTGCCGAGGCGCTAAGGTTGCGCGGCAGGAGACCTGACGTGACAGCCAGTGCAGCCCGGGCCGACACCCGCCCCTCCCCACGCAAGCGCGCCGGCAACGGCGCGGCGCCTCGCGATATCGCCGACGATGTCGGCCTCGACGCCCTGGTCGGGCACGCGGGCTATGCGGTGCGGCGCTTCCAGATCTGGATCTTCCAGGACTTCATCAGGACGCTCGGCGATGTCGACATCCGGCCGACGCAATATTCGGTGCTGACGGTGGTCGGGGCCAATCCGGGCCTGTCGCAGATGGCCGTGGCAAAGCGCCTCGGCATCGAGCGCGCCCGGCTGGTGCATCTGCTCGACAGCCTCGAACTGCGCAAGCTGGTCAAGCGGGTCAAGTCGAAGGCGGACCGGCGCTCGCATGCGCTGCATCTCACCGCGCAGGGCGAGACGGCGCTAGCGAAGTTCAAGCGGCTCGCGGCCGAGCACGAGCGAAACGTCGAGGCGAAGATCGGCAAGGAAAACCGGGCCCACCTGCTCCGGATCCTTGCCGGCTTCACCTGATCTCGACTGCCCATGATTTGAGCAGATGCCCGTCACAGGGCGCTGCCGCGACCGTCCGCCCGCCTGCCGAAACATCCCCCAAGCCACTGATCACACGATAATATCCGGAGCAATCGGGCTGCCCGGATATTGTACACAATGGCACATCGCTTGCTTCACTCCGGGCGAGGACGAATTGCCGGAGTTTTGTAGCCATGGGGGCTGAGCAGCCTGAAACGATCGCCGCGATTGTGGCCGCGCATCGCGCGGGCACGCTGACGCCGGCGCAGACGGTCGCGCGGACCTATCGGCGCATCCGCGACCACAACGATCTCGCCATCTTCATCAGCCTGCGCGACGAGAAGGACGCCATCGCGGAGGCCGAAAAGCTTGCTGCGCGGACGGACGCCGCCAACCTGGCGCTTTATGGCGTGCCGGTTGCGGTGAAGGACAATATCGACGCGCTGGGATTTCCGACCACCGCGGCCTGCCCGGCCTTCTCCACCACGCCGGCACACGATTCGACCGCGGTGGCGCGCCTGCGTGCCGCCGGCGCCATCATCATCGGCAAGACCAATCTCGACCAGTTCGCAACC
Source organism: Bradyrhizobium sp. SHOUNA76 (assembly GCF_023006445.1). NCBI lineage: Bacteria > Pseudomonadati > Pseudomonadota > Alphaproteobacteria > Hyphomicrobiales > Nitrobacteraceae > Bradyrhizobium > Bradyrhizobium sp. SHOUNA76. The sequence goes on along the minus strand of NZ_JALBHA010000065.1, from coordinate 1,979 downwards.
GGCCTCGTCGGCGTGCGATCGCCCTACGGCATTCCCAAGAATTCAGTCCGTGACGATCTGATTCCCGGCGGATCGAGCTCGGGCTCCGCCGTCGCCGTCGGCGCCGGCCTCGTGCCGCTGTCGCTGGGCACCGACACCGCCGGCTCGGGCCGCGTCCCGGCGATGCTCAACAACATCGTCGGGCTGAAGCCCAGCCTCGGCATGATCTCGAATGCGGGACTGGTGCCGGCCTGCCGTACGCTCGATTGCATCTCGGTGTTCGCACTGACGGTGGACGATGCCGCGCTCGCTCTGTCCGTGATGGCGGGGCCAGACTCGGCCGATCCGTTCTCGCGCGACCGGCCGCTGGGTGCGCTCACGCCGTTCACGGCAGGCTTGCGCCTCGGCGTGCCTCGCAACGGACAGTTGATCTTCTTCGGCGACAAAGCATCCGAAGCTGCCTACGCCGATACGCTGAAGCGCTGGACCGCACTTGGCGCCACGCTGGTCGAGTTCGACCTCGAGCCGTTCTACGAGACGGCGCGACTGCTCTATGAGGGCCCGTGGGTCGCCGAGCGCTATCTCGTGATCAAGGATCTGCTCGCTTCCGCGCCCGATACGATCCATCCCGTGACACGCGAGATCACCGCGGCGGGCGCGCGGCTGACGGCGGCCGAGACCTTTTCAGCGCTCTACCGCCTGCAGGGCCTGCGCAAGATCGCCGAGCGCACCTTTGCCAATATCGACGCGCTGGTGCTGCCGACGGCGCCGACGGCCTATACGACCGAGCAGGTGCTCGCCAATCCGATCGAGCTCAACAGCCGCCTTGGCACCTACACCAATTTCGTCAATCTGCTCGACCTCTGCGGTCTTGCCGTTCCGGCGTCGATGCGCGCCGACGGCATTCCGTTCGGCATCACGCTGCTCGCGCCTGCCGGACGCGATGCGATGCTGGCCAGCATCGGCCGTGTCTTCCATGCGGATACGAAGTTGGGTCTCGGCGCAAAGAGCGTGGTGCAAGCACCGCTCGCACCGTTGCCGGCGAGCAGCGGCGACGAGATCCCGATCGCCGTGGTCGGTGCGCATCTGTCCGGCATGGTGCTGAACGGCGAGTTGACCGCGCTGAACGGCCATCTGGTCGAGGCAACAAGGACGGCGCCGGACTACAAGCTCTACGCGCTCAAGACCACCCCGCCAAAGCCGGGCCTGCTTCGCGTCGAGGCAGGCAAGGGCGCCGCGATCGAGCTGGAGATATGGTCGCTGTCGTCGTCCGCCTTCGGCAAGTTCGTCAATGCGATCCCCGCGCCGATGGCGATCGGCACGGTGCGGCTTGCGGATGGCCGCAGCGTGAAGGGATTTCTGGTCGAACCCGAGGTGCTGGGCGACGCGCGGGATATCACGACGTTTGGGGGATGGCGGAAGTATATGGCGGATACCGCAACAAAATAGGTCTCGTAGGGTGGGCAAAGCGAAGCGTGCCCACGATCTCGTCCTTCACGAAAAGAACGTGGGCACGGCGCTTTGCGCCTTTGCCCACCCTACGGCACCGAGCGCGTCGGCCTACACCGACACCGCGTAGATTTCGTACTCGCCGCGTACCAGCTCGATATGCGCGCGCATCGCGGCAGCGGCGCCCTGCTTGTCGCCGCGCATGATGGCGACGACGACGCGGTCGTGCTCGGCTTGCGATTTGGCGAGACGTCCGAGGTTGCGGAACTGGGCGCGGCGGAACGGCTGCACGCGCACGCGCGTCGCCAGCGTGATCTCGGCGATGTAGCCGTTCTGCGATCCGGCATAGATCGCATTGTGGAAGCGCTCGTTGACCTCGTGAAAGCGGTCGGGATTGCCGGTGTAGCTCAGCACCCGCAACTCCTCGTGGATGGCCTCCAGGCCGTGGCGCTCGGCCGCGGACATCCGCTCGGCGGCGAGCCCTGCGCACAGCGCCTCGAGCTCGGCCATCGCCTCGAACATGCTCTTGAGACGCTCGATCGAGGGCTGCG
>NZ_JALBHA010000659.1:0-2857 GCF_023006445.1 Bradyrhizobium sp. SHOUNA76 | reverse complement strand
CGCGTGGTGAGTACGGCGCGGATCGGGCCGCTCTGAGGGGCTGGCGGCCCAACCTCTTGCGCGGTGGCGTGCTGTCGCCGTCACCGCGCGGGAGGACGCGCGGCTTTCGCCTTGCGGTAGATCACGACGTCCTCGCCGTGACGCATCGTGCTTCGCTCGAGGAGATAGTTCGACCTCTCGAGCACGCGGCGCGATGCGCCGTTCCCGACGTAGACGATGCCGATGAGGGACGGCAGCTCGAAATGCGACAGCCCGACGTCCGTCAGCGCGGTTGCGATCTCGCTCGCAAATCCCTGGCCCCAGAACTCGCGTTTGAACGCGTAGAAGATCTCGATCTCGTCGATGTCGTCGACCATGAGGTGCCGAATTCCCGCCCGCCCGGCGAATGCGCCGTCGCACGTACGCAGTGCCCAAAGCCCAAAACGGTGCTGGTCCCAATGCGCCATGTTGACGTCGAGGTAAGCCTTAGTCGTCTCCGCCGAACGCACGCCGCCGATATAGCGTGACACTTCGGGATCCTGATGGAGCGCGACGAGGTCGGCGAGGTGACTTTCGTTCAGCCTCTCGGCGGTGAGCCGCTTGGTGCTGAAGTGATTCATGTAGGGTGTCGCCAGGAGAGTTGGTCGCGATCGGGACGTCGTTGAGGGCGATGATGTTATCGTGCTCCCGTTTTGCCCGGCGGGTCAACCGGCTCGCAGCCCGTAGCCTAGACCGGGCCGTGCGAGCCGGGCGGGACCATGTAGAGCGTCATCGCGAAGATCGCGTAGATGCAGAGCAGGAGCGCGCCGATGAACCAGGCCGATCGTCCGCCGTTGGTGATGAAGCTCGTCACCACGGCGGCGATCGTGACCATGGTCACAGCTCCCGGCCAGAACTGAAGGTCCATGGGGTGCGGCCCGACAACGTAGCTCAGCAGCACGAGAACGGGTGCGACGAACAAGGCGATCTGGCTTGCGCTTCCGAGCGCGATGCTCACGCTCATGTCGAGCCGGTTCCGGCGTGCCGCGGAAAACGCCACGGCCATCTCGGCCGCAGCGCCGATCAGGGCAACGACGATGAATCCGACGAATGCCGGGGTCATGCCGAGCGTTTCGGCGGCCTTCTGCACCGACTCGACGAAGATCTCGCTCACGAGCGCAACCAGCACGGTGACGACCCCCAGTGTCGGAACGGCGACCGAAACCGGCAGCACCGGGCCGCCTGCCTCGCCATGATCGCCGCTCGCAAACAGCTCCTTGTGCGTCTTCAGCGAGAACAGCAGGCTGAGACCGTAAGCCGCAATCAGCAGGACCGCCAAGGCGGTGCTCAAGCGCTGCACGGTCGCCTCGTGTCCGGCAAAGTTGAGGTCAGCCACGGCCGAGGGCGACAACAGGGCAATCGTGGCCATCAGCAGCAGCGCGGAATGGAGCCTGCCTCCAGCCCGGTTGTACTCCTGCACGCGATGTCTCAATCCGCCCAGAAGCAGCGATGCGCCCAGCATGAAGAGCGAGTTGGTCACGATCGCACCGGCGATCGAGGCTTTGACCAGCATGTATTGACCGGCCTGCAACGCCGTGACGGCGATGATGAGTTCCGTGAGATTGCCAAGCGTGGCATTCAACAGCCCGCCGACCGCATCGCCGGTCTTCTCGGCCACGGCCTCCGTTGCGTGACTGAGCAGGCTCGCGAGCGGCACGATGGCAATCACGGCCAGCACGAACAGCAGCGTATGCGCCTCCGGCATGATGTGCGCGAGCGCGATCACCACCGGCACGAAGACCAGCGTCCACAGAAGCGGGCTGTGCCGGATCTCCTTGAGCAGCGCATTCATGGGCCGTCCTTCGCGGTCAGGCCACGAGGCTGTCGCCGCAGACACGACCGGTATTGATCCAGCTCAATGGCTTTGCGCGCCCGGCGGATGGTGCAGCGAGTTGACGAGTTCGACCTGGCGCTTTCGGCGCGGCCCAGGTGATGGTCCGTATCGCAGGGTCGGCGAGTTGCAGCGCAAGCTCAGGCCGGGAGCATGATGGGACTAAAAACCACGAGGCTCGACGATCCGACGAGCCTCGTGCGCGCCTCATTAGCAGGGCGGATAGGGGTAGTATCCACAAGCCCGGCGATAGCCATAGGCACCATAGGCTGCAGCTCCCGCCGCTGCTGCACCGTAGTAAGCGCGCCGATGGACCCTGCGGTTGACGCCTGCAACGCTCCCGGGCGTAAGCGGGCGCCCGACGCGGGCCTCGGCCGTATCAACGGACACGGCGAGTACATCCGCCGGCGCGTAGCGGAACGACAGGGGCGCTGCCGTGAACACCGCGGCCGTTACGAACAGTCCTATCAGCTTGGCATGTCTCGTCATGTCCACTCTCCCTTCGCAGGACGACGAGAAAGCGTGACAGGCCGACGAGGTGGACCATTGATCGACATCAATGGTCGCAGTTCCCTGGGGATCGCAAGCATCGCGCCGTGGGCGCATCCTGCCGGATGGTTCTTGCCCGCACGTAAGCCATTGATTTCGCGACCCCCGTCTACTGTGCATGGGGTTGTTTTCGCAGTGTTAGTTTGAGAGGTACGCTAGCCCGCCCCCAGCGCGACCGCGACGTTGTACGTCAAAAGGCTCGCCGCGTAGGCCAGCACCAGCATGTAGGTGAAGGTTACGGCCATCCAGGTCCAGCTTCCGGTCTCGCGCCGGATCACGGCCAGCGTCGAGGCGCATTGCGGGGCGAAGATGTACCAGGCCAGCATCGACAGGGCGGTTGCGAGCGACCATTTCGTCGCCAGCACCTGGCCGATCTGCTCGGCCGCTTCCTTGCCGCCCTCGATCGCGTAGACGGTGCCGAGCGCCGCGACCGCGACCTCGCGCGCCGCCATGCCCGGG
>NZ_JALBHA010000658.1:0-2881 GCF_023006445.1 Bradyrhizobium sp. SHOUNA76 | reverse complement strand
CGATGTTGCCGCCGGCGCTCCAGCCTGCAACCAGCACCGGGCCCGGTCTGCCGCCGAGTTCAGTGGCGTGCTCGGCGATCCAGCGGGTTGCCGCATAGCCGTCTTCGGCCGCGGTCGGGAAGCGATGCTCCGGCGCATGACGATAGCCGACGCTGACGAACATCATGCCGGTCCGCCGCACCATGTCGCGGCAGAACGGCTCGTCGGACTGCTCGTCGCCGAGCACCCAGCCGCCGCCGTGGAAATAGACCACGACCGGATGCGGTCCCGGCGTTGCCGGCTTGTAGACGCGGTAGGGCAGCGCGCCGTCGGTGATGGGCAGGGTGCCGTCGGCAATGTCGCCGATCGGCCGCCCGGCGGGCCGGCCTTTGTTGAACTCGTCCACGAAGGCGCGGGCGCCGAGCGCGCCCATCGACTCGATCGGCGGCAGGTTCAGCGACGCCAGCAGGTTGAGCACCAGCCGCACGTCCGGCTGCAGGCGCACCACCTCGCCGTCATTGCATTGCTCCGTGCCGCCAGGGCCGGTGAGCTTGAAGCCCAGCATGCCGCGGCTGACCACCTCGTCGCAGATGCTGCGATAGGGGCCGACGCCGCCGGTATAAGGCATCAGGCCCTGCACCTTGCCGGGCACGTTGGCGCCCGTGTACCAGGTGTTGGCGAGCCGGTGCAGTGTCAGCGTCGAACAGTCGGCCATGTGCCTGTTCCAGCCGGCCTGCGCCGTCTCGGTCGGCTCCATCGTGGTGAAGCCAGCATCGCGCAGCGCGGCCAGGCGGTCGACCACCCAATCGACGTGCTGCTCGATCGACACCGCCATGTTCGACAATACCGACGGGCTGCCGGGACCGGTGATCATGAAGAAGTTCGGGAAGCCCTCGACCGTGAGCCCAAGATAGGTCTGCGGCCCCTGCGCCCAGACGTCGGTGAGCGACTTGCCGCCGCGTCCGGTGATCGGATGCACGGCGCGGATCGCGCCGGTCATGGCGTCGAACCCGGTCGCAAACACGATGACATCGACGTCGATGCTGCGGCCGCTCGTGGAGATCCCGCTTGCGGTGATCGCCTTGATCGGCTCCTGGCGCAGATTGACCAGCGTGACGTTCGGCCGGTTGTAGGTCGCGTAGTAATTCGTATCGAGGCAGGGGCGCTTGGCGCCGAAGGGATGGTCGTGCGGCGTGAGCGCCGCGGCGGTCTCGGGATCCCTGACGGCGGCCCGGATTTTCTCGCGGATCAGGTCCTGGACGATCTTGTTGCCGTCGATGTCGACCGCCTGGTCGGCCCAGAGCTGCGTCAGGATGTGGATGAGGTCGCCGGCTGCCCAGGCACGTTCGAACCGCTCACGACGCTCGGCATCGCTCAATTGCCAGCTCACGACCGTCTGCTGCGGATAGGGCACGCCGGTCATCGATTGGCGCGCCTGCTCGCGATAGGCCGCGCGATCGCCTTGCAGCAGGCTCATGCGGTCCGACGGCACCGGGCCGTTATGCGCCGGCAGCGCGAAGTTCGGCGTGCGCTGGAACACGGTCAGATGCGCGGCCTGCTCGGCGATCAGCGGGATCGACTGGATGGCCGACGAGCCCGTGCCGATCACGGCGACGCGCTTTCCCGCGAGGTTGACGCCGTCATGCGGCCAGCGTCCGGTGAAATAGACCTCGCCTTTGAAATCCCTGACGCCGTCGATTTCCGGCGGCTTTGGCGCCGAAAGGCAGCCGGTCGCCATGATGTAGTGACGGCAGGAGACCGGCGCGCCGTTGTCGGTGGTCAGCTGCCAGCGCTCGGCCTTCTCGTCCCAATTGGCTTCGGTGACCTTGGTCCCGAAGCGGATGTCGCGCCTGAGGTCGTAGCGGTCGGCGATGAAGCCGAAATAGCGCAGGATCTCGGGCTGGGTCGCGTATTTCTCCGACCAGGTCCAGGCGGTATCGAGCTCGGGATCGAAGGTGTAGCTGTAATCGATGGTCTGGATGTCGCAACGGGCGCCCGGGTAGCGGTTCCAGTACCAGGTGCCGCCGACGTCGCCGGCCTCTTCGAGCGCGACCGCCTCGAAGCCGGCTTTGCGCAGGCGATGCAGAAGATAGAGGCCGGCAAATCCGGCGCCGACCACGGCAACATCGACCTGCTGGGCGGTTCCGCGCTCGTCGGAGGCACGTGTAGCAACCATTGCGTCAGGCATCGCATTCCTCCCGTGTGTTTTGTTTTGCCGGCAGGCTATCGCCGCAGGTTCAGCTTGTCATCAGAGCAAGTGCAATCTTCGGTGGTCGTTTGGGGCAGCATCATGGCCACGTGAATCTGGCGGCGCCACACGCATCGCGATGCACAATGGCCGTGATCACCCGGGGTAATCATGTCCGATCCGTCTGTGTATGCTTGCGGCTACAAGCCACGCGTAGCGACCGAGCGTCATGCCAGAGTTGAGTGAGCGGACCAAAGCGAACATGGACGTCGTCCTGGAGGAGACGTGCCGCCAACTGCCGTACGGTGGCGATCACGACAGCCGCAGGTTCATCGCCGAGCGCCTGATCGAGGCAGCAGGGGCGGGCCACTCCACCCTCGGCGAGCTCGGCATCGTCGCGCGCCACGCGCTGGCGGAGCTCATTGCCAAGGGCGGTTAGGTCGCGCGAGGCTTGCCTCTCTGACGGCCGCGGACGTAACCTGCAGGAAACCGTCCGCGCATCGAGATGCTCCGAAGATGCGATCCGTGCTCGCGCTTGTTGCAGCTTCCATTGTCCTGTGCTGCGCCGGCTCGGCCGCGGCGCAGCCGGTCGGACAGTTTCCATTCGCGCTGACGCGTGAAGGGCAGATGCTCGGCGCCGTCGAAGGCGAGGTGGCCTCGTTCAAGGGACTGGCTTACGCGGCGCCGCCGGTCGGCGCGCTGCGCTGGCGCCCG
>NZ_JALBHA010000657.1:0-2882 GCF_023006445.1 Bradyrhizobium sp. SHOUNA76 | reverse complement strand
CCTCGGCCGCCAGCAGCGCCTCGATCGGCGAGTTGGGCCCTTCGAGCTGCATCGCGAGTTTGGCCACCTCGGCGGCGATGTCGTTGATGCGCTCGCGCAGCAGCGCGTTCTCCATGCGCTCGGTCGCCCAGGAGCTCTCGGCCTGCTGCTGGATCGCGTTGATGTCGCGCTGGAGCTTGGCGCGCTCGTCGCGGGCGGTGCGCAGCTGCTCCTCCAGCGCGGTCTTTTCCGCGCGCAGCGCTTCCATGGCCGCGGAGGATTTGCCGCCGCTGAGGCCCGCGATCTCGACGCGCAGCTCCTTGACGGTGCGCTCGTTGGTCTCATTGGCCTGGCGCAGCTGGTTGTTCTCATAGTCGCGCTCGGCGAGCAGCTTGCCTTGCGTGGCGAGGCGGCCTTCGAGGTCGGCGACGCGGCCGGACAGCATCTCGGCTTCCTTCACCTGTCCGATCAGCTGGCGATCGAGCTCGGTGACGCGCTGGCTCAGATTCTCGACCCGGCCGCGGGCATCGCCGAGCTCGCGCGAGGCGGTCTCCGATTCCAGCCGCTCCTGCGCGAGCCGCGCCTGCGTCGCCGCGAACTCCTTCTCGGCATCGCCGACGCGGTTCTTCAATTCCTCGATCTGCGTGCGTACGGCGACCAGTTCGACCTGGCGGCTCTCCGCCATCATCGAGCGGTCGGACAGTTCGGAATTGATCTTGGCCAGCTCGCCCTGCTTGTCGGTCAGTGCATTCTCGGCGGCGCGCAGGGCTTCGGTCTTGGTGTTGAATTCCTCCTCGGTGGCGCGGAGCTGCTCCTTCACAGCCTTCTCGCGCGCCTCCAGCGCGAAGATCGTGGCGTTCTTCTCGCCGAGCTCGATCTTCATGCGGTTGATGGCGTCGCTCTTCTTGCCGAGCTCGGCGAGCTGGCTCGTGGTCTTGTTCTTGAGCTGCTCGACGCTCATCTCGAGCCGGCGCGCCGACATGGCGAATTCGGCGCGGAGCTGGTCCTTGTCGGCCTGGATCTCCGCCATCGACAGCGGCGTTGCGGCCTCAAGCCGGCGCGTGGTCAGGCGCACGGCGCGGTTATGCACCAGCGGCACGATCGCGAGCCCGAACAACATCGAGAGCAGGAAACCGATCGCCAGGTACATGATCGGTTCGACCATGGGCCAGAACTCCCAAGCTTAAGGAAAAATTCACCAACGACCATGCCATGGCGGGCCGGCAAAAAGCCAGCCCCGGTCTGTCGTTAACCTTGATCCGTAGCCCGGATGGGAGAAGCGGCCTAGAACGGGTTCCAGGTCGCACGCGGCGTGTATTTGAGATAGCCGATATTGGCGCCCAGCCGCAGGCCGAGCCCGGAGCGGATCGGTACCAGCACGATGTTGTTGGCGGTGAGCGCGGTCATGCCGAAGCCGCCGATGATGTAGGCCGAGCCGTCGAGGCCGGCGAAGCGCTGGTAGATCGCGTTGGTGGCGGGCAGATTGTAGACCAGCGTCATGGTGCGCGCGCCGTCGCCGCCCCAGTCGAAGCCGAGCGAGGGGCCCTGCCAATAGACCCTGAGATCCCCGGCGTTCTTGGTGTAGAGCGTGCCTTCGCCGTAGCGCAGGCCGGCGACGAAGGCGCCGGAACCTTCCTCACCCAGGATATAGCCGTTGGGCAGACCCCATTGGCTGATCGCCTTCTCGATGATCGAGGCGAGCCCGCGCGAGACGTTGCCGAAGAAGCGGTGACCGGCGCCGACGAGTTCGTCCGGCCCGTAGGTGCTGGGCGTCGGGGTCCGCTGCGGCGGCGGCAAATTGGGCGGCGGCGCCTGCTGGGCGGAGGCCGGCACGATCCAGCCCACCATCGCGACGAGCGCGAGCGCAGCAAGGCGTGATGCGAAAGTCATAAAAGAACCCCTGGTACCGAAACCCGTCGCTTCCTTAACCTGACGCCAACAGGCGCGGCCCTAGGGTTGCGCCGGATGTCCCCTCGACTCGGATGTTATCCGCAGCAACTATGACGGCACAACGGCAGGAAGATAGCCCTTTGCGCCCCGGAATTGCCTTGATCGGCCTCCTCGTCTGCCTGCTCTCGGGCATAGGGATCACCGGCTCGGGGTTGCCGGCCGAGGCGGCCACGACCGAGCGGGTCGTCGTCAACCGCTTCACCGGCGTTGCCATCGAGGGCTTCGATCCCGTCGCTTATTTCGTGGACGAGAGAGCCGTGCAGGGGACGGCCGAGTTCGAGGCCAACCTCTGGGGCGCGGTCTGGCGCTTCCGCAACGAGGGTAACCGCGCCTCCTTCCTGGCCCATCCCGAAATCTATGGGCCGCAATTCGGCGGCTACGATCCCGCTGATATCGCCCGCGGCGTCACCATTGCCGGCAATCCCCGTTTCTTCGCGATCGTGGCGCAGCGGCTGTACCTGTTCAGCCGGGAAACCAATCGTGACGCCTTCGCCGCCGACCCCGAGCGGTTCCTCTATGAGGTAGGCAAGCGCTGGCCGGCGCTATGGGAACAGCTCAGTCAGTAGCAGCCTACCGCCTCAGGGTTCTGCCTGTGGGTCGCCCCAGGCGATGAAATCCGGGATGATGAAGCCGGTGTCGCTGCGCTGGCCGAACTTGAGCTCGCCGCCTTTGCCGTCGGTCACCCTGCCGCCGGCCGCCGTCACGACCGCCGAGCCGGCTCCGACGTCCCATTCACAGGTGGGCCCGAAGCGGGGGTAGATGTCGGCGCTGCCTTCCGCGATCCGGCCGAATTTCACGGCCGAGCCGACGGTCCGTCTCACCGCATTGGGCCTGTTGTCGATGAACGCCTCGCTCCTGGGATCGCCGTGCGAGCGGCTCACCGCCGCGATCCAGGGCTCTCCCCGGGCCGGCAGCTTGCGGGTGTGGATCGGCTCGGCCGTGCCCACGGTCTC
>NZ_JALBHA010000656.1:0-2888 GCF_023006445.1 Bradyrhizobium sp. SHOUNA76 | reverse complement strand
TTCTGGACGCTGGCGCCGGCCGCGCTCGCCCCGCCGGCGTGGCGGCCGCTCGCCTATGCCGGAGCAATCATTTTTGGCGCCGTCACCAGCGCCCTGCGCATGGCCTTCGGCGGGCACTTTTTTACCGATGTCTCGATTGCCGGCCTCGTCACCTTCGTCGTGATCTGGTTCGCTTACGCGCTGATTTACCGCTGGCCGCGGACGCGGTTTTCCGACGAGGCCGTCGATGCCGCCCTGACCCGGCTGAACATGCCCGCCTACCGGCTCCGCCAGCGCCTGTTCGGCCGCAAGACCGGTCCCGAGCCGTCGGTTTGAGCCATTAAATGCGTGCCGATCCCTGCGAAATTTGATATTCGCGCGGTCAAGTTCGCCCCGACATCAGCCCCTTGAGACCCGATTGGAAGCGCCATGACCACGATCCTGAAAAGCCTGCCCAAGGGTGAGAAAGTCGGCATCGCTTTTTCGGGCGGCCTCGACACCTCTGCAGCGCTGCTCTGGATGAAGCAGAAGGGCGCGCGCTGCTACGCCTACACCGCCAATCTCGGCCAGCCCGATGAGGCCGACTACAACGAGATCCCGCGCAAGGCGATGGAGTTCGGCGCCGAGAAGGCCCGGCTGGTCGATTGCCGCACGCAGCTGGTCCACGAAGGCATCGCCGCGATCCAGTCGGGCGCCTTCCACATCTCGACCGGCGGCATCACCTATTTCAACACCACCCCGCTCGGCCGCGCCGTCACCGGCACCATGCTGGTCGCGGCGATGAAGGAAGACGGCGTCAACATCTGGGGCGACGGCTCGACCTTCAAGGGCAACGACATCGAGCGCTTCTATCGCTACGGCCTCCTCACCAATCCGGGCCTGAAGATCTACAAGCCCTGGCTCGACCAGCAGTTCATCGACGAGCTCGGCGGCCGCGCCGAGATGTCGGCGTTCATGACCGCGCAGGGCTTTGCCTACAAGATGAGCGCCGAGAAGGCGTATTCGACCGACAGCAATCTGCTCGGTGCCACGCACGAGGCCAAGGATCTCGAGAGCCTCGACAGCGGCATCAAGATCGTCAACCCGATCATGGGCGTGCCGTTCTGGCGCGACGACTGCGCCGTCAAGGCCGAGAAGGTCGTGGTGCGTTTCGAGGAGGGACAGCCGGTTGCGCTCAACGGCCAGACCTTCCCCGATCCTGTCGCGCTGTTCCTGGAAGCCAATGCGATCGGCGGCCGCCACGGCCTCGGCATGAGCGACCAGATCGAGAACCGCATCATCGAGGCCAAGAGCCGCGGCATCTATGAAGCGCCCGGCATGGCGCTCTTGCACATCGCCTATGAGCGCCTCGTCACCGGCATCCACAACGAGGACACGATCGAGCAGTACCGCATCAGCGGCATGCGCCTCGGCCGCCTGCTCTATCAGGGTCGCTGGTTCGACTCGCAGGCCCTGATGCTGCGCGAGACCGCGCAGCGCTGGGTCGCGCGCGCCGTCACCGGCGAGGTGACGCTCGAGCTGCGCCGCGGCAACGATTATTCGATCCTCAACACCGAGAGCCCGAACCTCACCTATGCGCCCGAGCGGCTCAGCATGGAGAAGGTCGAGGACGCCGCGTTCTCGCCGGCCGACCGTATCGGCCAGCTCACCATGCGCAATCTCGACATCGCCGACACCCGCACCAAGCTGAAGCTCTACAGCGACACCGGCCTGCTCTCGGGCAGCGAAGGCTCGCAGATCTTCCGACTGGAGAGCGACAAGGGCTAATCCACCACGCTTCCGCGTTTCCCGAACGAAGCTGGTGGGTTACGCCTTCGGCTAACCAACCCTACAAGAGAAAACAAAAATGGCCGGGATCGCTCCCGGCCATTTTGCATTTGTGTGTGCCGTTACCGCGGCGGCGCGGTGCCGGGCGGGGGCGGCGGCAGCGAGGCCTGGCCGCCGTTGAGCAGCGGCGTGATGTTGCGGATGGTCACGCGACGGTTGATCGCGCTCGGCCCCTGCGTCTGCTCCTTCAGGTACTGCTCGCCGTAGCCCTGCGACGTCAGGTTTTCGGCGGGCACACCGAACTGCTGCGTCAGCAGTTCGGCCGCGGATTGCGCACGACGGTCCGACAGCGACAGATTGTCGACCTCGTTGCCGACCGCGTCGGTGTGTCCCTCGATCAGGAACACCTCGCGCGGATTGCGCTGGATCGCTTGGTTGAGGCCGTCGGCGATCACCTGCAGCCGGGCCGCCTGGTCCGGCGGGATGGTCCACGATCCCGTCTCGAAGATGATCGTGTTGACGTCGATGCTCGGCATCTGCATGCGAACATTCGGGCTGTAGCGGATCTCGTCGAGCGAGTAGCGCCGATCGATTCGCTGCACCGGCGGTGCAACCATCGTCTGGTAGATCACGTCCGGCGATGCTTCCTGGGCGTCGACGATGTAGCGATCATAGGGAATGTTCACGACCGGCGGCGGCACGTCGACATAGAACCCGCCGACCGCGCGCGGATCGCGGTAGGTGTTGTCGATGATGATGATCTCGCGCCCACGGGGATCCCGGCGGATACGCCGCATCATCCGACCATCGGCGCCGACCACGGTGATGATCTCGCTGCCATCGGGACGCACCACGACGGTACGGGTTTCGCCGCCGACGGTGTCGGTGCGGATGTCGCGAGCGCCATAACGGAAGCGATAGAGATCGTTGCCGCGGACGTAGGCCTGCCCGCCCGGATCGCGGATGATGATGCGGTCCGGCTCGGTATACACGGTCCGCCCGCCCTCGATGGTCTCGCGGCGCTGGTTGTGAAGGTCGGCGATGGTGGCGCCGATCACGGCACCGGCCACCACGCCCGCACCGATTGCAAGCGGCGTCAGGTCACGTTGCGGCGGACGCGGCGCCGGGGGCAAGGGTGCGAC
>NZ_JALBHA010000655.1:0-2889 GCF_023006445.1 Bradyrhizobium sp. SHOUNA76 | reverse complement strand
CACCACGGCCGAGCGCGACAGCGCACCGCGCAGCCCCTCGGCGGCGAGCAGCGCCTCGTCCAGAATCTCCGCGGCGATGGTCAGCACCCATCCTTGCGTATCGGGCACGAAGCGGAAGCCGTGGACGTGGCCGACGGGCACGTTGACGATCTGCATCGGCCTCAAGGGCACCATCCGCCCGTCGAGCGTCGCCTCGCCGCCGCCGCGCTCGATCAGCAGCACCTGGTGCAGCCGGGCGTGGCGGTGCACGGCCAGGGTCCAGTCGTGCAGCACCGAGCGGGACGCGATGGTCTCGCAATGCACGACGTCGGGCAGATCGCCGGACTCGCCGAACAGATTATAGATACGGATCGCCGGGGCTGCATCTCTCATGTTCGAATAGTACAAGACAATGGCGAAACCCTCCATCGGTCTGCGGGGTCAAATCTGCAAAAAAGTGCCGACGGGAGGATGCAAAAATGAAGGTTCAGGTCTGTATCATCGGCGGCGGGCCGTCCGGGCTGCTGTTGTCCCAGCTGCTGCACCTGAAGGGCATCGACACAATCGTGCTGGAGAAATACAGCCGCGACCACGTGCTCGCCCGCATCCGCGCCGGCGTGCTCGAGCACGGCTTCGCCAAGTTGATGCGCGAGGCGCAGTGCGGCGAGCGGATGGACCGCGAGGGCGAAATCCATACCGGCTTCGAGATCGCCCATGACGGCGTGCTGTCCCAGGTCGACCTGCACAAGCATTCCGGCGGCAATTCGGTGCTGGTCTACGGCCAGACGGAGCTGACGCGCGACCTCTATGAGGCGCGCGACCGTCTCGGCGGCAAGGTCGTTCACGATGCGCAGGACGTGACGCCGCATGATCTGACGTCGGACCGGCCCTACGTGACCTATCGATCGAACGGCGAGACCGTCCGCGTCGATTGCGACTACGTCGTCGGCGCCGACGGCTTCCACGGCGTCAGCCGCAAATCGATTCCGAAGGACGTCCTGCGCGAATACGAAAAGGTTTATCCGTTCGGCTGGTTGGGCGTGCTGTCGCGTACGAAACCGGTGTCGCCGGAGTTGATCTATGTGAAGCACGAGCGCGGCTTTGCGCTCTGCTCCCTGCGCTCGCAGGTGCTCAGCCGCTACTACATCCAGGTGCCGCTGACCGACAAGGCCGAGGACTGGAGCGACGATGCGTTCTGGGCCGAGCTGAAGCGCCGACTTCCGGACGCGGTCGCCGGCAACCTGATCACGGGACCGTCGATCGAGAAGAGCATCGCGCCTCTGCGCAGCTTCGTCGCCGAACCGATGAGCTATGGCCGGTTGTTCCTCGCCGGCGATGCCGCTCACATCGTGCCGCCGACAGGCGCGCGCGGGCTGAACAGCGCCGCGTCCGACATCTATTATCTCTATCACGCCATGCTCGCACATTATCAGAGCGGCGATGATTCCGGCCTTGCCGGCTATTCCGCCAAGGCGCTCGCGCGGATCTGGAAGGCGCAGCGCTTCTCCTGGTGGATGACGATGCTCCTGCATCGCTTCCCCGACCGGCTCGCATACGAGGATCGGCTGCAGCAGACGGAGCTGGAATATCTGCTCTCGTCCGAGACGGCGCAGCGCCTGCTCGCGGAGAACTACGTGGGACTGCCGTTTTAGGGTGGCGGGCTCTTAGCCTACCCTGGAGGGAAGGGTGAACGACTGCTACTTCCCTTCCAGCGTGTGAACTGGTGTCCAATCGGACGGCGGCGGATCTGCGATGAGCGCTCGCGCGCGGTCGGCAAACCGTGCCGATGCCGGATCGATCTCTGCGACACGCCCGAATGCATCGGATGCCTTCGCAAAATCCCGCGCGCGCCAGCAGGCGAGCCCCTCCGCATATGCGGCGGCCACCTTGGCTTGGTCGGCGCTCTCCGCGCCCTTGTCCGCCAATGGCTCAAACACCTTGATGGCCTCGCCGCGGCCCTGCACCCTGATCGCATCGAGCTCGCGCCAGGCGAACGCGTCGCCGGCCTGCACCATCGTCGTTTCGGAGGCCATGATCGCGGTGCCGTAATATTTGTTGGCGCCCTCGAGCCGTGAGGCGACGTTCACGGTGTCGCTCATCACGGTATAGTTGAAGCGGCGGCGCGAGCCGATATTGCCGACCACGGCTTCGCCGCTGTTGAGACCGATGCGATGCGACAGGCCGTGCCCGGCGAAAGCGGGATTGCCGGCATTGAGCTCCGCAAGCCTCGTATGGCACTTCAGCGCGGCGCGAACCGCGTTGCGAGCGTGTGCGGGATCGTCGGCTGGCGCGCCAAACATGGCGACGATGGAATCGCCGATATATTTGTCGACGTAACCGCCATGGCTTTCGATGATGTCGGTCATGGCGGACAGATATTCGTTCATCAGCGTCACCAACTCGCCCGGTGTCATGGTCTCGGCAATGGACGAGAAACCGCTGAGGTCGGAAAAGAACATGGTGACGTTGCGCATCTCGCCGCCGAGCGCCGGCATCTTGCCGGAGGTGACCATGGTCTCGATGACCTCCGGCGCGAGGTAAAAGGCGAAGCTCTTGCGCAGGAAGCGCTCGTCGCGATCGGCCAGCACGAATCTGTAGCCGGTCATGATCGCGAGCGCGGCAAGGCCGGCGAGTGCCGGCTCCGTCAACGGCAATGCCACGGCATGAACGAACGCGCTGACGGCCACGGCAGCGTAAATGGCAGTGAGAGCGAACCAGGCGATCAGCGCTCCGCTCGGCGCAAGCATGCAGGCGGCGCAAGCGATGACGAGCGCAAACGCGATCGTGAGAATGGTCCGCGCGGGGAAGCCGAGCTCGGTCAGGGCATCGCGCTCGATCAGGTTGCGAACAGCGGTGGCGTGCACGAACACGCCGGCGATGTCGCTGCGGGCGCGTTGCATGGCGCGCTCC
>NZ_JALBHA010000654.1:0-2908 GCF_023006445.1 Bradyrhizobium sp. SHOUNA76 | reverse complement strand
GCCGGCACCGCGCCCCAAGCCAACGCCAGGCCGCAAAACGCCGCCAGCCAGCCGGCAAAGCGCGGACGGATCGAGCGCGTTTCTGGCGCAAGAGGCGGCGTGATGAGCACGAAACAATCCAATCGGGGCGCGATGGCTGTTACTTAAGCCAAAAACCACGGCAAACAATGTGTCCGGGCGCCCTAAACCGGGAACTCCACCGGACTCTTCGGCGGCGAATACGCCCTTTATGTGATGGTAAGGCGCGACAAACATTGCCGTTTTGGTGATCGGTAACCGCGGGCCGCAAACCTCTCCCGCCTGCGGGAGAGGTCGCGCGAAGCGCGGGTGAGGGCTCTCTCCTCTAGGGGGCGCTCACGTCTGCCCCGCCGCGGCGACACCCTCTCCCCAACCCTCCCCCGCGCGCGGGGGAGGGAGCGCACCTCGCGGGCGGCCTCAAAAGACGCCCCAAAACCTTGACGGCCCGCCCCTTCCCCCCTATACGTCCGCCGCTCCCTGCAAGGACGAAGAATTAGCCCCCGTGGCGCCCAGAATGGCGGCCGCACTCGTTAGGGGTTCGAAACCTGAGGATTTCTACCATGTCTCGCCGCTGCGAACTGACGGCCAAGGGCCCCCTCGTCGGCCACAAGGTCAGCCACTCCAACATCAAGACCAAGCGCCGCTTCCTGCCGAACCTCGTCAACGTGACGTTCATCTCGGAAGCCCTCGAGCGCAACGTGCGCCTGCGCGTCTCCACCAACGCGGTGAAGAGCGTCGACCACAATGGCGGCCTCGATGCCTATTTGCTCAAGGCCAAGGCCGACGCCCTGTCGCCGCGCGCCCTCGAGCTGAAGCGCGCCATCCAGAAGAAGGTCGGCCCGACCACCGCGCCGGCGAAGAAGGCCAGCTAAGTTTTCAGAATTGGGCGGGGGCTAGGTTGCGTCGCGTGGCGTAGGCTTAGCCGAGTAGAGTTTTGCGTTTACGGCCGGATCGGAAGATCCGGCCGTTTTTGTTTTTGGCGCTGCCCAGAGGTAGCACTACCTCGTCACCTGCTGTGATGGCACCGGCAGCGAGATCTCGGAGAACATCTCCAACGTCCTGAAGCTCCCTCGCTGCCTGCGCAAGACCGACAGGCCCAGCCGCAGCAGATGATGTCCTTCGATCCCCGGGATCGGCACCGTGCCGCCACCGGTAAACAACGCCCCCCGCGCGTTAACCGTCCGTTAACCAACGCAGCCTAGCCTGCTGTAATCGTCCAGCCATCATTAGCCCGAAATGCCTTCCCGGTTCGCTCCAGGAGAAGCGCCGATGTGCGTCGCGTTGTTGACGTATGCCGATCTCAGTGCCCGCCTCGATATCTCGCGCGAGGCCGCTCGTTCGCTCGCCAGGCGACGCGGCTTGCCGCGCTCGCGGTCGGATGATGGCAAGGCCCTGGTGAGTGTTGATCTCTCCGAACTGCGGTACACGCCTCGCCCACGACGTCGCGGCCGGGCAGACCCCATTGCCGCCTCCATGGCAAAGATCGAGGCATTCAAGGCGGAGGCCTTCAAGGCGGAGGTCGCGCGGCTCGAAGCAGCAGCAACCGGCTACAGGGCGGATTTCGAGCGCGAGCGTGAGCGCGCCGATCGCCTTGCCGTCGAGCTCAAGCAGGCGGCGGCCGAGACGAAGGCCGCCAATGCGTGGGCGGCACGCCTGGAAGACGAAGTGACGGCTTTGCGGACCGGTCGCCGCCCTGGTGGCGCGATCGCGGGACCAGCCGCGCTTCGATTGGGACATCTGGCCGCTTCCATCGTGGACGCAGACCGCGCGGCCTGCAGGTAGCACTCGAACCTTTCTCCATCCCGGCCTGCCGGAGCAACCGCGAGGACAGAATGACTGGCATGACCGATATTCACGAGATGAAGGCGCGCATTGTCGTATTCGGTGTCGGCGGCGCCGGCGGCAATGCCGTCAACAACATGATCACGGGCGGGCTGCAAGGGGTCGACTTCGTCGTCGCCAATACCGACGCGCAGGCGCTTGCCATGTCGAAGGCGACGCGCCTCATCCAGCTGGGCACACAGGTGACCGCGGGCCTCGGCGCCGGCTCGCAACCCGAATTGGGACGCGCCGCGGCCGAGGAGGCCATCGATACGATCCGCGAACATCTGACCGGCGCGCACATGGTGTTCGTGACTGCCGGCATGGGCGGCGGCACCGGCACCGGGGCTGCACCCATCATCGCCAGGACCGCGCGCGAGCTCGGCATCCTCACCATCGGCGTGGTCACCAAGCCATTCTACTTCGAGGGCCAGCGCCGCATGCGCTTTGCCGAAGCCGGCATCGAGGAATTGCTGAAGACGGTCGACACCCTGCTCATCATCCCGAACCAGAACCTGTTCCGGGTGGCCAGCGACAAGACCACATTCGCCGATGCCTTTGCCCTCGCCGACCAGGTGCTTTATTCGGGCGTGGCCTGCATCAGCGACCTCATCGTCAAGGAAGGCCTGATCAATCTCGATTTTGCCGACGTTCTCTCCGTGATGCGGGAGAAGGGCAAGGCGATGATGGGACGGGGCGAGGCTTCCGGCGAGAAACGCGTGCTCGCCGCCGCCGTGGCCGCAATCTCCAATCCATTGATCGAGAACCCCTCGATCAAGCGCGCCAGTGGCCTCATCATCTCCATCACCGGCGGCAGGGATCTCATGCTGTTCGAAGTCGACGAAGCCGCCACCCGCATTCGCGACGAGGCCGACCCGGACGCCAACATCATCGTCGGCGCGTCGTTTGACGAAAGCCTCGAAGGCATCGTCCGCGTCTCGGTGGTGGCGACCGGGATCGACAATGTCGACCCGGCGCAGCTGGCGGCGCCGGTGGAAACCGCACTCTCGCAGCTCGCCGGCCGCTTACGCAACGACAGCCGCCGCATCGCCGATCGCATCGAGCGCGG
>NZ_JALBHA010000653.1:0-2924 GCF_023006445.1 Bradyrhizobium sp. SHOUNA76 | reverse complement strand
CGGGGCGCGCGAGCGCATGATCGCTGCGTCGATCTCGGCGATGACGCGGCGCTGGATCGCCTCGTTCTTGTCGATCGAGATATGGCCGACGCCGGTGCCGCGCACGTCGACGTTGTCGAGCTTGCCGCGGAAACCGTCGGCGCGCTTCACCGGCTCGCCGGGACCATCGCCGATATAGATGTTGATGTAACGCTCCGCGCCGGTCGAGAGCCTGGTCTTGAACACGGAGTCGAGGCCGATCGCGAGCTTCACGGGCACGCCGAGCCGGTTGAGTTTCGCGATCATGTCGGGCAGCGCGGTCGCGCCGGAGGAATGGCCGACCAGGACGATGGTCTTGAGCCGGCCGGCCTTGTAGGCGGTCGCGGCTTCATCGGCGAGCGAGGACCAGGAGACGAAGTTGGCGACGGTCACAGGGACGCCCTGCGCCTGGAGCCGGGCACCGATCGTGTCGAGCCCGAGCGAGAAAATGTTGAGCACACCGCGAAGCAGGTAGACATGCGTGGTCGCGGCCGCGGCCTGGCTGGGCGCGGCCTTGGCGGTGGTCGGGTTGATGGCAATAGCTGACAGCAGGAGCAGGCACATCGCCCACACGCGGAGGGCGGACAACTGGCTGGCGCCGGCGGTGTGACGGCCGTTCGGTCTCATCGATCTATTCCCTGGGGACAATACGCTTTGCGATTGGCCGGAATCGTAGCCACGGCCTGCTCGCAGACGCAACAAAGAGGCACGTGAACGACAATCTTAGCCACAGCCCGTGACCATCGCGCAACACACCTGCCCGAAACATGCCACCAAAGGGCCTGTTTGGGGACCATTTTCCTCCGGACAATTGCGGCCGGGCAAGTGCGTTCCTATTTCAGGGCTCCGCTGACCTCCCTCCCCGGACGGTTCCAGCCTCCCCTCCCAGCCTTTGCCCCCAGCCTTGCGGCCATCATGTCCTCAATCATTTCCGTCGCCAATCTGTCCAAGACCTATGGGTCCGGCTTCACGGCGCTCAAGAACGTCAATCTCGACATCAAGCGCGGCGAGATCTTCGCGCTGCTCGGTCCCAACGGTGCGGGCAAGACCACGCTGATCTCGATCATCTGCGGCATCGCCAATGCCAGCGAAGGCCGCGTCCTCGTCGGCGGCGAGGACATCCGGACCTCCTACCGCAAGGCGCGCTCGCTGATCGGACTCGTGCCGCAGGAATTGCACACCGATTCCTTCGAGAGTGTGTGGGCCACCGTGAGCTTCTCCCGCGGCCTGTTCGGCAAGCCGAAGAATCCTGCCCATATCGAGAAGGTGCTGAAGGACCTCTCGCTGTGGGACAAGAAGGACAACAAGATCATCACGCTGTCCGGCGGCATGAAGCGCCGCGTGATGATCGCCAAAGCGCTGTCGCACGAGCCGCAGATCCTGTTCCTGGACGAGCCGACCGCCGGTGTCGACGTCGAGTTGCGCAAGGGCATGTGGGAGGTGGTGCGCACCCTCCAGCAGTCCGGCGTCACCATCATCCTCACCACGCATTACATCGAGGAAGCCGAGGAGATGGCCGACCGCATCGGCGTCATCAACAAGGGCGAGATCGTGCTGATCGAGGACAAGACGACCTTGATGCAGAAGCTCGGCAAGAAGCGGCTGACGCTGCATCTGCAGAACAAGATCACGTCGCTGCCGGAAAGCCTCAGCCATTACGAGCTCGAACTCTGCGATGCCGGCGCCACGCTGGTCTACGACTACGACACCAAGGGTGAGCGCACCGGCATCACCAGCCTGCTCGGCGATCTCCGCACCGCCGGCATCCGCTTCAACGATCTCGATACGACGCAATCGTCGCTCGAGGACATCTTCGTCGATCTCGTGAGGACGTCATGAACCACCGCGCCATCCGCGCCATCTATCTGTTCGAAATGGCGCGCACCTGGCGCACGCTGCTGCAAAGCATCGTCTCGCCGGTGGTTTCCACCTCTCTCTATTTCGTGGTCTTCGGCGCCGCGATCGGCTCGCGCATCAGCCAGGTCGAGGGCGTCAGCTACGGCACCTTCATCGTGCCGGGCCTGATCATGCTCTCGGTGCTGACCCAGAGCATCGCCAACGCCTCGTTCGGCATCTACTTTCCGAAATTCACCGGCACGATCTACGAGATCCTGTCGGCGCCGATCTCCTATTTCGAGATCGTGCTCGGCTATGTCGGTGCCGCCGCGACCAAGTCGATCATTTTGGGCCTCATCATCCTGGCAACAGCCGGTCTGTTCGTGCCGCTGCACATCCAGCACCCGGTCTGGATGCTGACCTTCCTGGTGCTGACGGCGGTGACGTTCAGCCTGTTCGGTTTCATCATCGGCATCTGGGCCGACGGGTTCGAAAAGCTGCAGATGATCCCGATGCTGGTGGTGACGCCACTGACCTTCCTCGGCGGCAGCTTCTATTCCATCGACATGCTGCCGCCCACCTGGCGCACGGTGGCGCTGCTCAACCCGGTCGTCTATCTGATCTCCGGCTTCCGCTGGAGCTTCTATGAGATCGCTGACGTCAGCGTGTCCGTCAGCATCGGCATGACGGTGGCGTTCCTGGTGATCTGCCTGGTCGTGATCTGGTGGATTTTCAGGACGGGGTACCGGCTGAAGAATTGAGACGGCTAGTAGCGCGGATGGAGCGCAGCGAAATCCGGGGCAGTCTTTCCGAGCCGTGAAAGACCCGGATTGCGCTGCGCTCCATCCGGGCTACGGGGGCCATCACCGATAGCAATGGAAGTGGTGATATCCGTCATAGTAGCCGCGGCAGCGGTGGCGGTAATGACGGTGGGGAATCCCAAGCACACCCTCGACTGCGCCAACGGCGCCGCCGACACCGGCGCCGACGACGCCTCCAACCGCGCCGCCCACGGGGCCGGCGATCCGGTTACCTTCATAGGAGACTTCCTGGGCGCCGCTCACGATGCC
>NZ_JALBHA010000652.1:0-2928 GCF_023006445.1 Bradyrhizobium sp. SHOUNA76 | reverse complement strand
CGGACTCGGGCAATCCGCCTGCACCGCAGCCGGCGGCCAGCCCCTCGCCTGCGGCAAGCCCGACGCCAGCGCCCCAGAAATAGCCGCGATCGTTTCAGCTGTCGTTCAGGAACGATTGGCCATAGACGCGGTTGGCACTGCCACGCATTTTCTGGAAAAGGCCATGCCCTCATAAGGACATGACGCCATGACAGTTGAGAAACCGCGCGGCAGAGGTATGCTCCATTTGCCGCGGACTTGGTCGGATCTCGGGGTCGGATCCGCTTCCCTGCCCCCTCAGCCCCTTTTGGTTTAGCCGCGATGCGCGTTGTCGCCGCCGTTCTGTTGCTTGTGTCTGCGCTTCACGCTGGACTATGGGGGGTCCTGCGCGACAAGGAACCCGCGCCCGATTTCAAGGGCCTGCTGCCCAGCGTCTCCTACGCGCCGTTCGAGGGCTCGGCCCACCCCGACATCGACAACATCCCGACCGTCGAGAAAATCCGCGCCGACCTCAAGACGCTGTCGACCATGACGCGCGCGATCCGCCTCTATTCGTCCACGGGCGGTGTGGAACTGGTGCCGCCCATCGCGGCCGAGTTCGGCCTCAAGGTCACCGTCGGCGCCTGGATCGACAAGGACAAGGATCGCAACGAGCGCGAGATCAAGGCTGCGATCGAGCTCGCCCGCAAGAACAGCAACGTCGTCGGCGTCGTCGTCGGCAACGAGGTGATCTACCGCGGCGAGCAGAAGGTCGAAGACCTCATTGACATGATCAAGAAGGTCAAGGGCTCGGTCCGCGTGCCGGTCACGACCGGCGAGATCTGGAACATCTGGCGCGACAATCCCGACCTCGGCTCCAGCGTCGATTTCATCGCCGCCCACGTGCTGCCCTATTGGGAAAACTTCCGTTCGGACCAGGCGGTCGACCAGGCCGTCGACCGCTACAACCTCTTGCGCAACCTGTTCCCCGGCAAGCGCATCGTGATCGCCGAGTTCGGCTGGCCGAGCCAGGGCTACAACTTACGCAACGCCGATCCGGGCGCGTTCCAGCAGGCGCTGATCCTGCGCAACTTCGTCAGCCGCGCCGAAGCCATCGGCATGGAATACAACATCGTCGAAGCCATCGATCAGCCCTGGAAATTCTTCGAAGGCGGCGTCGGTCCGTATTGGGGCATCCTCAACGCCAGCCGCGAGCCGAAATTCGCCTGGACCGGTCCGGTCGAGAACCCCGACTATTGGAAGCTGATGGGCATCGCGCTCCTGGTCGGCGTCCTGCTGTCGCTGCCGATCCTGCGGATTGAAAAGCCGACCGCGAAGCAGGCCTTGCTGCTGTCGGCGACCGCCAACGGCGTCGGCGCCTGGGCCGCGACCGTGTTCGCGTTCTGGAACAGCCATTACTTCATCTTCGGCTCGGCCTTCGCGCTCACGCTCGGCATGATCCTGCTTGTTCCCCTTGTTCTCATCGCGATGGCGCGCGTCGACGAGATCGCTGCGGTCGCCTTCGGCCGGCCGCCGCAGCGGCTGCTCAGCAAGGGCAAGCCGGTCGAGAACGTTCCCGAGAACTACTACCCGAAAGTCTCGATCCACATCCCCGCCTATTTCGAGCCGGTCGACATGCTCAAGCAGACGCTGGATGCGCTGTCGCGGCTGCACTATCCGAACTACGAATGCGTCGTCATCATCAACAACACGCCCGATCCCGCCTTCTGGCAGCCGATCCAGGACCATTGCCGCGCGCTCGGTGAACGCTTCAAGTTCATCAACGCCGAGAAGGTGCAGGGCTTCAAGGCCGGCGCGCTTCGGATTGCGATGGACCGCACCGCGGCGGATGCCGAGATCATCGGCATCCTCGATGCCGACTATGTCGTCGATCCCGACTGGCTTAGGGATCTCGTGCCGGCTTTCGCCGATCCGCGCGTCGGCCTCGTGCAGGCGCCGCAGGAACACCGCGACGGCGACCTCTCGATCATGCACTACATCATGAACGGCGAGTATGCCGGCTTCTTCGACATCGGCATGGTCCAGCGCAACGAGCTCAACGCCGTCATCGTGCACGGCACGATGTGCCTGATCCGCCGCGCCGCGATGGACATGGCCGGCGGCTGGTCGTCCGACACGATCTGCGAGGACTCGGATCTCGGCCTTGCGATCCAGGAGCTGGGCTGGACCACCCATTACACCAACCACCGCTACGGCCAGGGCCTCCTCCCCGACACCTACGAGGCCTTCAAGAAGCAGCGCCATCGCTGGGCCTATGGCGGGCTGCAGATCGTCAAGAAGCACTGGCGCCACTTCCTGCCCGGCAAGAGCCGGCTGACGTCCGACCAGAAGCGCGAATACGGCCTCGGCTGGCTGAACTGGCTGGGCGCGGAAAGCCTCGGCGTGGTGGTGGCGCTGCTCAACCTCGTCTGGGTGCCGATCGTCGCCTTCGCCGACATCGCCATCCCCGACAAGATCCTGACCCTGCCGATCATCGGCGCCTTCGTCGTCTCGCTGGCGCACTTCCTGTCGATGTACCGCGCCCGCGTCGCAATCAAGCCCGGCCAGATGCTGGGCGCCATGATCGCGGCGATGAGCGTGCAATGGACGGTGTCGCGCGCGGTGGCGCAGGGCCTCATCACCGAGCACATCGCCTTCGCCCGCACCTCCAAGGGCGGCCTGTCCAGGATGTCGATCGAGTTCCAGGCGTTCTGGGAGGCCGTGATCGGCACCTTGCTCATCGTCGGCGCCGGCGTGCTGATCGCCTCCAACAGCTACCGCCAGATCACCGAGATCTACATCTTCGCCGGCGTGCTGGTGCTGCAGAGCCTGCCGTTCCTGGCAGCGGTGGCGATCGCCATCCTCGAGCTCAGCCGCATCAACTCGTTCCAGTTCTGGCGCGACAGCGCGATCCGCACCGCCGAGCTGATCGGCCTGCGCCCGGTCGCGCTGCCCCACCCGGGCGGTTCC
>NZ_JALBHA010000651.1:0-2938 GCF_023006445.1 Bradyrhizobium sp. SHOUNA76 | reverse complement strand
GTTCGGCGGGCTTGGCTGCGGCTGCGACGACGGTCGGGGCCGCCGGCTTCGCGGCCGGGGCGGGCGCGCCCTCGTCATCCTCGTCGCTGCTGCTGGCCGGAGCTGCCGACTTGCCCTTGAACAGTGCGGCAAAGAAATTCGGCTTGCTGCCGGAATCGTCGCCGCTGCCGCGTCGCTCGATCTCGGCCTTGGCGAGCTCGTAACCCTTCAGCGGCGTGCCGTCGGTCGGGACATGGACGGTGCGGCCATCCGGGAACACCCGGGCGAGCTGGTCATGCGTCATGCGCGGCCAGTGCCGGATGCTGCCGGTGTCCAGATGCACGAAGGGCGAGCCCGAGGTCGGATAGAAGCCGACGCCACCGCGCTGGAGGCGCAGGCCGGCGAAGCGGATCTGCTCCAGCGGCACGCCCGGAATGTAGAAGTCCATCGCATGTCCCAGCATGTGCTGGCTGAAGCGCGCCACACCGGAGGAGCGGCGGCGGAGCATGGCGTTGGTGGCGGGGGAGCGGTAGGAGGAGATGATCTGAATCGGCTGCTTGCCGTCGACGTCGCGGTAGACTTCCCAAAGGATGTCGAAGAGGCGACGATCCATGACCGTCTCGTCCTGGGTGCGCCAGTCGCGCAGGAAGTGGTTGAGCTGCTTCAGCGCGGCTTCGTCATAGCGGCCGTCGCGCTTGAAGGTGACGGTGAGGTCTTCGCCGGAATGGGTGTGGTGGAACGAGAGCGTCTTGGTCTCGTTCAGCGCGGCGGCGTTATGAACCGAACCTGCGGCAGCAAGCAGCAGTGCGGCAGCAAGGCCGATCCTGGATCCGGCCTTCACTCCCGCATGGGACAACGACAGCACAGCGAATTTGCGTGCGAGACCAGTCAGCACGTATGAGCCCACCCAGTCGACGAGCGTTCAAAATGGACTCTCCCGCCAACCCCGTTGGCGCGCGAAAGAGGATGAACGCTTTATTAAAGCGAGAAGGTTAATTCGAGGTTGACCTTTTCGCCCCCAAACCAAGTCAGAATACAAACCTAACCGGTTGACTGTGGCAAAAAAACGCCCGCGGGCCGGGCCCAGGTGGACAATGGTTAACGTTAAGCGGCCCCATCCAAGGGACGGAGCCGCTGATTTCGTTGAAGAATTCGCCGAATCGGGCTTAGCGGGTGAACACCCGCTGCTGCTGGGGCCGGCGGCCGACCGGGGCCGGCGGCGGGGTCGGGGCTCCGCCTCCGAACAACCGCTCGAAGAAGTTTGGTCCGGACGAGCCGAAGCCGCCACCATTGTTGGCCACCGCCACGCCTGAGGGCAGGGTCGTCGCCGGGCGCGAGTAGCTCGGCTGCGAGTGTGCCACGATGGCCTCGAGGTCCTTGCCGCGGTTGTTCTTCAGGATGTTGATCATGGTCGCGTCGCGGCCATAGACGTCCTTGCGGAATTGCAGCTTGCCGGCGTCATCCACGAACGCGGTCTGATAGGTGATGTTGACCGGGACCGGGGTCGGGAATTTCAGGTCGATCTCGCTCTTGCCGTACATGCTGCGCACGCGCTCGGGCGTGTATTTCTCGTTCGGCATGACGATGTTGAGCAACACCGAGGCGTATTGATCGGGGTTCTGTACGCGCATGCAGCCATGGCTGAAGGCGCGATCTTCCCTCGCGAACAGGTTCTTGTCCGGCGTGTCGTGCTGATAGACCAGGAACTTGTTCGGGAAGTTGAAGCGGATGCGACCGAGCGCGTTGGCTTCGCCGGGGGGCTGAGAGATGTGCACCGAGCCGTCGCGGTTCTGCTCGAGCTTGAGGCCCATGCGCTGGAGCACGGTCGGGTCCTGCTGAAGCGCCGGCAGGTACTCGTTGTAGACGATCGACGGCGGCACGTTCCAGGTCGGATTGACCGTGATGTACTTCATCGTCTCGGTGAGCAGCGGGGTCGCATGCGTGCCGGGCTTGCCGGTGACGACGCGGGTGGTCCAGACCTGCTGGCCGCGCTGCATCACCTTCAGCGTGTAGTCGGGAATGTTGAGGATCACATAGGCATCACCCAGCGCGGGCGCGCCGAGGTCGCGCGGCAGCCAGCGCCAGCGCTCCATGTTGACCAGCACCACGTCGATCTGCTTGTCGCGCTTCGGGGTGTTGAGCGCCTTGACCGTCTTGTCGTCGAGGATGCCGGTCGCCTTCATCTCGGCACCGCTCTGGAATTTGCGCACGGCGTCGGCGACCGCCGCGTCATAGCGGGTGTCGTTCGCGTTTTCGGCGAGGCCGAGCTTGGCGCGCAGTTGCGGCACGCGCGGATCTTCCACGACGATCTCGGCCTGCTTCTTGCCGGCCGGGGTGTATTTCAGCGCCGGACCGTCGGCGATCTCGATCACCGGGCCGTTGCCCTGACCGCGAAGCTCCGCGAGCTTCGCCTTCAGCTCCTTGTAGAGCTTGTGCGGCGGGTTGTAGCTGTCGAGCGCGGTGGAGGCGTCGGTCGCGGTCGTGACCTTGGCGAGCACATCGTTCGGGTCGACCGGATGCTCGGGATAGAGGATGTCGCCGCTGACCTGTGACCAATGCATGCGGCCGCTCTGGGCCTGGCGCGCATAGTCGAACATGCTGGCGGTGAGCTTCAGCTCGGCATCGGCGAGCGCATCGGGCGTGGTGGCGCTGGCGAAATCCGGCACCGCATAGTCGGCAGGGTTGAGGCCGTCGGAGGCCGCGTCCTTCAGCCGCGCGACGACGCCCTTGGCCGCAGCGGTCAGGCTGCCGCCTTGCGTCCAGACCGGCGCGAAGTCCCGTGCGCCATAAAACTTCTCGATCGCGGCGCGCTCGTTCTTGCGGTCGAAATAGCGCGACGTCTTGGCGCCGATGATGTCCTTGAGCTTGTCGGCGACCGGCTGGTCGGCGGCGGGAACGTTGCTTGCAGCCTTGACCGGCTCGGGGGCCGGCGCCGCAGCGGGGGCTACAGGAGCGACCG
>NZ_JALBHA010000650.1:0-2953 GCF_023006445.1 Bradyrhizobium sp. SHOUNA76 | reverse complement strand
CGCGGGCACCTCGGCGCTGCTGCCGATGCTGTCGCTGGGCGTGCCCGGCTCCCCGACCGCCGCCGTCCTCCTCGGGGGATTGCTGATCTGGGGTCTGCAGCCCGGCCCCATGCTGTTCGTCGAGCAGAAGGAATTCGTCTGGGGCCTGATCGCCTCGATGTATCTCGGCAATCTCGCCGGCCTCATCGTCGTGCTCACCTGCGTGCCGATCTTCGCCGCGATCCTGCGCGTGCCCTTCGGCATCATCGCGCCGCTGATCCTGGTGCTCTGCGCCATCGGCGCCTATTCGGTGCACAACAGCACCTTCGACGTGATGCTGATGCTGGTGTTCGGCGTGCTCGGCTATCTGCTCAAGAAGTGCAACTACCCGCTCGCACCGCTGGTGCTCGCCATCGTGCTCGGCGACAAGGCGGAGGAAGCCTTCCGCCAGTCGCTGCTGGGGTCGCAGGGCTCGCTCAACGTGTTCTTCTCCAACGGCCTCGTCAGCACGATCATGGTGCTCGGCCTGGTCGCCCTGTTCTGGTCCGCGATCCAGGAAGGCTACAGCCGGCTGCGCACCTCGATGGCGTGAGGCGCGATCCGCGCCGTCGCCACTGCCAAACCGTCGCAGGCCGGACTTCTGGAATAAAGAATTCCAGCGAAGGTGCGCTGGTCGAACGCCCCCTGTCGGCGTACGCGGGCAGCGCATGAGCGGGAAAATCGCCCCGCGCACCGGCGTTCCCAGCCCGCTCACGGCGTTGCCATCCTGCTAAAAAATGTCTATCAAATCAATCGCTTGAATAGAAAAAATGGCCGCCGCCGTCAGCACGTCGGCAGCGATGGGGCTTTACAAGCACGACGCCATGACGCATGTGAACAGACCCGCGTTATTTCGCCGCACCTCCCCGTCCGTCGCTTGAATCTTGGCATAATGCATACCAGGATGCCCGCCAGCGCATGCATAAAAATGATCGGCGCGTTCGGGAGGGTTTTTAATGACGGACATGGTGCAGTCGGCAGCGGCCCCTAGTGTCGCGCGCGTAAGCGACGCCTATCGCTGGGCACAATTGGCGGTCGGTGTAGCGGCGATGGTGATGATCGCCAACTACCAATACGGCTGGACGTTCTTCGTCCCCGACATCCAGAAGAAATTCGGCTGGGATCGCGCGTCGATCCAATGGGCCTTTACGCTGTTCGTGCTGTTCGAGACCTGGCTGGTGCCGATCGAAGGATGGTTCGTCGACAAATACGGTCCGCGCATCGTCGTGCTCGTCGGCGGCGTGCTCTGCGCGATCGGCTGGGCGATCAACGCGCAGGCCACCACGCTCAACGGCTACTATCTCGGCATGATCATCGCGGGCATCGGCGCCGGCGGCGTCTACGGCACCTGCGTCGGCAACGCGCTGAAGTGGTTTCCGGACAAGCGCGGTCTTGCCGCGGGCATCACGGCCGCGGGCTTCGGTGCAGGCTCCGCGCTGACGGTCGCGCCGATCCAGGCCATGATCAAGGACAGTGGATTCCAGACCACCTTCCTCTATTTCGGCCTCGGCCAAGGCATCATCATCTGCATTCTCGCCTTCTTCCTGCTCGCGCCGAAAGCGGGCCAGGTGCCGAACGTGGTCGCGAATGCCAATCTGCTGCAGACCCGCCGCAACTACCAGCCGACCGAGGTGCTGCGTCAGCCGATCTTCTGGCTGATGTACTTCATGTTCGTGATCGTCGGCGCCGGCGGCTTGATGGTGACGGCAAACCTGAAGCCGATCGCGGCCGACTGGAAGGTCGACAACGTGCCGGTCACGCTGATGGCCGTGACGATGACGGCAGTGACCTTCGCGGCCACGATCGACCGCGTGCTCAACGGCCTGACGCGTCCGTTCTTCGGCTGGATCTCCGACATGATCGGCCGCGAGAACACGATGTTCATCGCCTTCGGCATGGAAGGGTTCGGCATCTGGATGCTCTACCTCTGGGGTCACGATCCGATCTGGTTCGTGCTGCTCTCGGGCTTCGTGTTCTTCGCCTGGGGTGAGATCTACTCGCTGTTCCCCTCGACCTGCACCGACACGTTCGGCGCCAAGTTCGCGACCACCAATGCCGGCCTGCTCTACACCGCGAAGGGCACCGCCGCGCTGCTGGTCCCGATCGGCAACTACATGCAGCAATCGTCGGGCACCTGGGACAGCGTGTTCATCATCGCAGCCGGTGCCAACATCCTGGCTTCGCTGCTGGCGATCGCGGTGCTGAAACCCTGGCGCAAGGTCGTGGTCGCGAAATCGACCGTCTGACGCGCTCCACCACAGCTCTTCATCGAGCAGACGCCCGGCCTCGCGGCCGGGCGTTTTCGTTTGCGCGAGGCCTTTCACCGGACGGCGGAACCGCAGATTTGTTGGCTGGAACGCCAAGTTGGGGCTTGCTTTCTGGAATATGGTATACCAAGTTCGGCGCCGCGCTTGCGACGATAAGCCACAACATTGCGACATCAGGTCATCTTGGCAAACGATGTCGACCAGAAAAAGCGCGTTGGGAGGTTCTTGATGATTTCCAGCACGGACGGCGCCGTCACGGCCGCGCCTCTTCGCACCGGTTTCCGTTGGCTCCAGCTCGGCATGGGCATCGTCTGCATGGCGATGATCGCCAATCTGCAGTACGGCTGGACGCTGTTCGTCGATCCGATCGATGCGGCCCATCATTGGGGACGCGCCGCGATCCAGCTCGCTTTCACCATCTTCGTCGTCACCGAGACCTGGCTGGTGCCGATCGAGGCCTGGTTCGTCGACAAATACGGCCCGCGCATCGTCGTCATGTTCGGCGGCGTGATGATCGCGCTGTCCTGGATCCTCAACTCCTACGCCGACTCGCTCACTTTGCTCTACACGGCGGCGATCATCGGCGGCATGGGCGCGGGCGCCGTGTACGGCACCTGCGTCGGCAACGCGCTGAAATGGTTTCCCGACCGCCGCGGCCTAGCCGCTGG
>NZ_JALBHA010000064.1:0-20471 GCF_023006445.1 Bradyrhizobium sp. SHOUNA76 | reverse complement strand
GGGGCTGCCGCGCGTGGCTTCGGCCCGGTCGTGTTCGCCGGCTTCGCGGGAAGGGACCAGTCCCGCGCCTGTCGCGGTGGCCGGTTCGGCAGCGATCAGATTCGCCTGTTGCGTGACATTCCCCACGATCGCGCGGCCGCCGTCCTGCACCGACAGATTCTGCACGGTGATCGGACGCTCGCCGTTGCCTCGGTGGCGGTTGAGGGCTTCCATCTGGGCCGAGAAGGTGCGGGCCAGCCGGGTCAATGTGCGTGAGATGCCTTCCTGCTGCGAGAGGTTCTCGGTGAAGGCGAGCCGGCAGGCAGAACGCATTGTGGCGACGTGAACGGACACCATCTGTGCGGTCAGCATGGCCTCGAGGGAATCCCTGGGCGCGATGCCCTTCATCATCGAGATCATGAAGGCGAGATTGTCCTCGTCGGGTTTCTTCAGGATCACGCTGGCTTTCATCAATTGCTTGAGGATGCCATGCAGCGCGTCGCGGTCGACCGCGCCGAGCGCCTCGCCCATCAGTTGTTCGCCGGCCTGCGCGTCGGGATGCTCGATCACGATGCGTTGTCGGGTGAGCTTGATCCGCGGGCTGGCCCTGCTGCCGTCATACCTGGCGACGGGCGTCGTGCTGTTGCGTGTCAGGGTTGTCGTCATGTCGATATCTCCTTGGGCCCACGGTAGGGGCGAGCGGACTCGCGAGGGCGAGGCCGACCCGTGCCGCTGCCGTGCGGCGGTTGCGATTTTCAGATGTCAATGAGGGGTATGCGCGATTGAACGAGGCGCCTGTGGCCGGTCGGGCCGGGCGCTCACGGTTGTCGCGATGATGCCACTATACCCCTGTTTTGCCCGACGACACAAAATCGATTTCGTGCCATCCGAAGCTCGCGGCCCTCCCGTAAGTCCTTGTTTCGACAAGGGCGGTCTACTGTGCATGGGGTTGTTTTCGCATTTTTTGCTTGGATGCGGCGCGCACGTGCCGTGCGGCGGAATGCCGGTGCCCAAACGCGATTGCGAAATCCGGCGTGACCGCTATTCATGATCTTCGGATGCGTCGCGCCAACAAGCCTGCACAAGCGGCGCCGTGAGGTCCGGGGAGAGAACCAATGCAACGAACCGCCCGCCTGCTGGCGATCATCGCCGGACTGTGCGCCTCTGCGCTGTCGACGCAGGCCGTGGCGCAGAAATATCCGGTGCGGCCGGTCAAGGTCATGGTCGGCTTCAGCGCCGGCGGTCCGGTCGATGTCGTCGCGCGCATCATCGGTGATCGCCTGAGCAGCAAGCTCGGGCAGCCCTTCGTTGTCGAGAACCGCGCCGGCGCCAACGGCATGATCGCCGCCGAAGGCGTCGCGCGCGCGGATGCGGACGGCTACACGATGCTCGCCTGCAACTCGTCCACCATCACGCTCAACAAGACGCTGCTCAAGGACATCCGCTACGATCCGCAAGGCGACTTCGCGCCGCTCACCACCGTCGTGTCGGCGCCGCTCGTGCTCGTGGTCAATCCGGAGAATCCCAATACGGCTGATATCAAGACCGTGGCCGATCTCGTCGCCGCTGCGAGGGCCGCGCCCGGTGCACTGGCTTACGGCTCGGGCGGCAACGGCAACCTTGCCCATCTCGCCATGGAGTTGCTCAGCCAGAAGGCCGGGATCAAGATGATACACGTGCCCTATCGCGGCGGTTCCGCCGCCGAGGTCGGCCTCCTCGCGCAGGAGGTGCTGGCGGTTTTCGATCCGCTCTCCGCCGTGCCGCTGGTCAAGGCCGGCAAGCGGCGCGCGCTCGCGGTGTCGTCGGCCGATCGGCTGCCGGCGCTGCCCGATGTGCCGACCGTCGCGGAAGCAGGCTATCCCGGCTTCGACATCTCGTTCTGGGTCGGCTTCTTCATGCCGAAGTCGACGCCGGCGCCGATCCTGGAGACGTTGCACCGGGAGATCGTCGCGGCTGCCAAGGATCCGGCAATCGAGCAGAAGCTCGGCTCGCAGGGCGTCGTGTCCGTGCTCAGCCCGGCCGACTACGCCGCCAAGATCGCCAAGGAGACCAAGGAGCTCGCCGAGGTCGTGGCAGCGGCGAACATCAAGGCGGAGTGAGGGCATCTGTTTGCGCTTGCGCGTAGTGGCGCGGCTGGCTCCGCTGCACCTCTCTCGCTTGCGGGAGAGGGAGCGCACCTGTTTCCATCACAGGATTCCTATTCGCCGCCGGCCAGCTGCTCCAGCCGATCGAGCAGCGGGCGTTGTCCCGCGTTGATCCTCGTACGCGCCTCCTCGAGCGTGAACCATTCGGCACGATCGACCTCGGGAAAGGTCTGCCGTTCGCCGCTCCGTGGCGGCCATTCCATCTCGAAATTGTTGCTGCGAACGCTGCGCACGTCGAGTTCGAGCTCGGCCGCGAATGCGGTGACGAGCTTGCCGCCGCGCTGCTTGACCTGACCCAGCGCGGTCAATCGCATGGACGGCTCAAGTCCAAGCTCCTCGGCAAATTCGCGTCTCGCGGCAATCTCTGCATCCTCTTCGTCCGCATACTCGCCTTTCGGGATCGACCAGGCGCCGAGATCCTTGCTGCGCCAAAACGGCCCTCCGGGATGAACGAGGAGAACCTCGAGCGTCCGCCGCTTCCGATAGGCGATGATCCCGGCACTCTTCGATGGCATTGCAGGTTCCGTGCGGAAGCGGCTCGCCGTTCTCTCGGGAAAAAGTGGAACCGGCTGTTTTAGCGCAGGTTAGTAGCCAACGTTCATTTGATAAAAGGGAGTGAACCATGATCCGCCTGTTGGCAACCACCGCATTGGGGCTGGTGCTGGCGAACGCAGCCTTTGCGCAATCGCCCGGCACGACGACGAAGTCCGATCAGAGCCCGCCGTCCCAATCAAATTCCACAGCGCCGTCCACCGCTGCGCCGTCTGCGGCTGATAAGCAGCAGACCACATCGCAGCCGCAGCAATCACCGGCGACGGGAAACTCGGCGCAGACGACGCAGAGCACCGCGCCGTCATCCGGGGCCGCCAATTCCGGCTCCGCCACATCTAACAACGCGACGAACAGCACGGGCACCTCGCCGCCGCAGAGCGGTACGGCAAGCTCGAACACGACCGGCAACCAGCCTGCGTCTCAGCAGAGCACCAACCCGCCACCGGCGAACACCAACCAGGCGCAGGATCGGTCCAATCCGCCGCCCGCCAACAGCAATCAGGCCCAGCAGGCGCCCGCTGCATCCGGGACCAATCAGGCTCAGCAGGCGCCGGCTGCGCCAGCCGGCAATCAGGCCCAGGGCGAGCGGTCCAGCACCGGTTCACAGGCGGCCGCGCGGACCGACGTCAATCTCAACCGGCAGCAGGAGACCAAGATCAGCACCTCGATCTCGCGCCTGAACGTTCGGCCTGTGACCAGCGTCAATTTCTCGCTGAATGTCGGCACGGTGGTGCCGCGCGACGTTCATCTCTCGACACTGCCGCCTGACGTCGTCGAGATCGTGCCGCAATATCGCGGCTACAGCTTTGCGCTGGTCAAGGATCAGATCGTCGTGGTCGATCCAGCGAGCTACAAGATCGTGACGGTGCTGCCGTATTCGGGGCAGTCCACGGCGACCACGACGACCACCACGCGCGAGCGCAGCGCCAGCAAGTTCTCCGATCGCGATCGTGATGCGATCCGCAAGCATGCGAAGACTCGCACCGAAGGCCGGAGCGAGGCGCGGACCACCGGGAGCACCGCACGCACGGACATCCGCGTCGGCGACCGTCTCCCCGAGAGCGTCGAGGTCGAGGAATTCCCGAGCACGGTCTATCGGGACGCGCCGGATCTGCGGGAATACCGCTACATCCACCGCGACACTCGGACCTACGTCATCGAGCCTCGTGAGCGCCGTGTGATCGAGGAGATCGACTAGCGCGATAAATGTCGGAGCCACTCAAGCGAGTGGCTCCGAACACTAACCCGACGGCCGTTCGCGTGATGCGAAGCGAACGGCGCGGGCCTTCGCGCTCTTTCCGGCTGCGCGTGCCGCGATCATACTGCGTGCCTTGCCATGGGCCGTGGCATTCTTCCGAAGCATAATGGCGAACCGCTTGCGCGCGCGGTTCGTCGGTTGGCGCGCGGCAAGCTGCTCGGCCTTGCGAATGATGGTCGTGACCGAAGGCGTCAGGTTGACCGGAACCCAGGCGACGTCCTTTGTCTTCGAGAGACTGCCGAAACCTTCGCAAGGCGCCTCGCGCGGCAGGTCGATCCGGATCGCTAGCGCCTCGGATCGCTCGGTCCAGTCCTCGGCCTTGGTGCCGGTGATGATGCGGACATAGTCGCGCGTCTCGCGCGGCAGCTCGCTCTCTTTGGCAAGCCACTTCTGGATGCGGCCCGGGCCTGCATTGTAGGCGGCGGCCGCCAAGCCGAGATTGCCGAAATCGTCGCGCAGCTTGCGCAGGAATTTCGCCGATGCCGGCAGCGCCTTCATCGGATCGAAGGGGTCGTCGAGCCCAACCTCCGCAGCTGTTCCAGGCATGAACTGCGCGACGCCCTGGGCGCCGGCCTGGCTGACCTCGTTGGATTTGAAGCGGCTCTCCTGCCAGAGCAGGCGGGCAAAGAAGGGCACGGGAATGCCGCTGGCCTCGGCGGCCTCGCGAAGCGTGTGGCAGAATTTGTCTGTCGGTGAAACCGGCCCCTCGGCGATAGGTTCGGCCGCGCGCGGTGGCTCGATTGTTTCCTCATGCGCCGCGCGCGCGTTGGCGAGCTCGATGGCCTGCACGCTGGCAAGGAAGAGTTCGACCACTGGAACAAGTGGCGAGGCGTGATTGTTCTTGAGAACGGTGGTGTCGACGAGTGATGTTTGCCGGGACGCCGACGGATCGAGGTCGCACATCAGAATCAGGAACGCGGCGCAAGCCGCGACGACAAATCGCATTTGCTGGGCAACCTCGAACTGTGGGGTGAGCGGCCAGCGATGCGCCAGCGATAGGGAGTCATTAACCTTCCGATTGCGGCAAAGCTGCGGTCTCGTCGGTTCCTTCGGTGTTACTACGGTGTTCCCAAAAAGAAACTGCCCGCGGATTTGCGGATTGATTGGGACGATCATGATGCGATGGATGCTTGGCGTGGTGATGTCACTGTGGTTCGTCTGTCCGGCTCTCGCAGGCAATCTCGATGCGAAAGCGGTGAACGACGCTGCGCGTCCCGAAAAGCAGCCGGCCGCGGACAAGATCACCGCGCCGGTGACGAAGCTTCAGATTTTGCTCGATCGCGCGCAATTCTCCCCCGGCCAGATCGACGGTAAGCTCGGCGAAAACGCGCAGAAGGCGCTAAAGGCGTTTGCCGAGCAGAACGGTGTCGGCTTCGACAAGACGATCGCCCCTGAACTCTGGGACAAGCTGAACGCAGCGAGCGAAGGTTCTGTCATGGTCGATTACAAGATCACCGACGCAGATGTGAAGGGACCGTTTCTCAAGAAGCTGCCGGCCAAGCTCGATGACATGAAGTCGGTGGAGGCGCTGAGCTACACCAGTCCGCTCGAAGGTCTCGCGGAAAAATTCCACATGAGCGAAGAGTTGTTGAAGGCGCTCAATCCTGGAAAGGCGTTCGACAAAGTCGGCGGGACAATTGTCGTGGCCAACGTGGCGGCGCGACGCGAGCTTCCGCGCATCGCTCGGATCGAGATCGACAAGACGCACGCGACGCTGAAGGCTTACGAGGGGGCTGGTCGGCTGGTCGCGTTCTATCCGGCATCAATCGGCAGTCCGGATCGCCCGACGCCGACGGGGACGCTGAAGGTCACCGGCACCAATGAGTTGCCGACCTACCATTACAATCCGGAGTACAAGTTCAAGAGCGTGAAATCCAAGAGGCCCTTCGAGATCAAGCCGGGCCCGAACAATCCGGTGGGATCGTACTGGATCGGGCTATCGGAGCAGGGCTATGGCATCCACGGGACGGCGGAGCCCGACAGGGTCAGCAAGTCCGCGTCGCACGGCTGCGTCAGGCTCACCAATTGGGACGCTCGCGTGCTCGGCGAGAACGTCAAGCGCGGCACGCCCGTCGTCTTCCTCGATGCGCCGACGGAATCTTCCTCGAAGCAGCAGGGCAAGGCGGCCGGCAAGCGCGCCGCGAACTAATCCTTGAACTCGTCCTTGGGGAAATCCTTGCGCATCGCGATCTCGGCGGCATCGCCGGGCGACAGCACGGTCTGGTCGAAGGCGGCTTGGGGCTTCGTCATGATGTCGTAAAGCGAGATGCCTTTAATGGGCTTGCCCATGAGCTCGCGGACGCAGTCGGCGAGCGAGCCGTTGTAGACGAGATAGGGCGGACCTCTGTCCTTCTGCCTCTCGCCCTTCAGCGACGGCCACTTCTTCAACTCGGCCGGCGCGTCATAGGCGATCGGCGATCCCTCTTTGAACATGCGTCTGGTCCCGGTGGCCTGGATCGCGGGAATCCTAAGGCCGCCGGGTAAACAGGCGTTAAAGAATTAGTTCAAATCAGCCGGCAATGAAGGCGAGCAGCGTGCCGTTGGCCCTGGCTGGCGGCACGCAGATCGCAGCTCCACTGCGCACGGCCGCCGAGCCCAGCGCCATCTCCGTTGCCGCGAGATCGCCGCTGACGAGCACCAGCGCCGCGCCGCCACGCTCGGAGAGGCCGGCGAGCGGCACGCCGGGATAGCGCTTGGCGAGCTGGGCCAGCGTCAAATAGACGAAGTCGGCGCGATCGCCGCCGGAGGGCACCGTGACCGCGCCATCGGCTTCGGCCTTCGGCTCACGGTCGATCAGCCGTCCGAGATGCGCGGCTTCCTGCGCGGGTTCTGGTGTTGCGATCAGCGTCTGCTTGATCCGCTTGGCGGAATTGGCGTGCTGCATCAGCTCGGGAATCCACACGGTCTCACGGGTCTTGTGCTGGCAGGCGAAGATGCGCACGCCGCCGGGCGCTTCCGCGGTCGGCCACATGAAAGTGCGGAATTTTGCCGCGGAGATCGTGCCATTCGGCAGCGTCACCGGCCGTTCGAAATCAGTCGGACCGATCGGCGTCAGGCCGCGCGCGCGGATCTCCTCCGCGCCCGCGGCGGAATCGACCGCGGTGAAGGCGATACGCTCGATGCCTTCGCCGTGCTTGTCCAGGAACGCCCGCGCCGGCGCGTTGTGCTCGGTCGCAGTGAGCACGCCGAGCAGCTCCATATAGTCGGGGTCGAACATGATAGTGTAGTTGCCGGTGCCCATATGCGCACTATGCGTGCCGCGCGGGGAGACGGTGAAACCGAGTTGCCGGTAGGTCTCGGCGGCCTTGTCGAGGTCCTGCACCATGACCACGGCGTGGTCGATCCCGATGACGTTGTTGAGGGCCACTGTTCTTTCCCCGCGAATGCAAATTGACTTCAGGCCGCGCCGGCGACCGCAAGATCTTGTCTACGCCGGGTGAGCGGTCAAGTCATTTTCTAATCGACAGGCGATATGGAATTTCATTCCGCGAAATGCGGCATCGGCGCGTAGTGGCGTCGGCGCGCCTGCTCGATATAGGCGGCAAGGATCGCGCGCTCCTCGCTGGTCATCTCGGTGATGTTGCCCGGCGGCATCGCGCTCGACCAGGCCGCGACACGGCCGATCAGGCGGATGTTGCGATGGATGTGCTCGGGCGCATCGAGCAAAATGCCTTTCGGCGCGGTCACAATGCCGGCCCAGACCGGCTCGGCCGCATGGCACATGCTGCAACGGGACATCACGATCTCCTCGACGTTGGCGAGCGTCGGCTGAGACGACAGCGCGCTTGTCTTCACCCCGTGCGGGCCAGCCGCGGAAAGGAGGAGGATCGCGATCACGCCAATTGCCGCGACGCCCCACACCCACCACGGCGATTTGCGTCCCGCGTGGCGCTCGTTGAAGAAGTGGCGGATCACGGGGCCGAGCGCCAGGATGATCGCGACGATGATCCAGTTGAAGCGCGTGGCGTAGAGCAGGGGATAGTGGTTGCTGATCATCAACACGACGACCGGCAGGGTCAGATAGTTGTTGTGGACCGAACGCTCCTTGCTGGCCTTGCCCAGCTTTGGATCGGGTGCTTGCCCCGCGATCAGGCTGGCCACGATCTTCTTCTGGTTCGGGATGATCAGGGCAAAGACATTGGCCACCATGATGGTGCCGATGATCGCGCCGATCTGGTTGAAGGCGCCGCGGCCGCTCAGCACATGGGTGAACGCATAGGTCAGCGCGACCAGGAACAGATAGCCGCCGATGGCAAAGGGCAGCTCGCGCCGCGCAAGCCCGGTGCGGCAGGCGGCCTCGTAGAGCAGCCACGCCAGCGCGAGGCTGCACAAGCTGAACAGGCCGGCTTGCAATGGCGTGAGGTCGAGGATCGATTTGTCGACCAGGAACAGATCGGCCTCGAGATAATACACCACCACCATCAACGCGAATCCGGACAGCCAGGTGGTGTAGGCCTCCCATTTGAACCAGGTCAGCTCGTCCGGCATTTGATTGGGGGCCACCAGATATTTCATGATCCGGTAGAAGCCGCCGCCATGGACCTGCCAGGCTTCACCCTGCACGCCGTCGGGCAGCTCAGCCTTCGGCTTGAGGCTGAGATCGAGGGCAATGAAATAAAAGGAACTGCCGATCCAGGCGATCGCGGCGACCACGTGCAGCCAGCGGAGCAGCAGGCTCGCCCATTCCGATATGATGGATCCCCACATGATCATCCCGTCAATTGCGACAGCGATGCCGCAGCTTTGATGACCGCAACCCCCGCCCTAACAATGTGTCGCACCTATCCGCGGTGTTTTCCAGTACGATGGGCTGCACCTGATGCACATGGTGCGGGCATCAGCTGACGAGGGATGCGGCAGGGGCCTGCCGCGGTGGTATCGATGTTCGAGGCTGCAGTCCGGGAGGACAACGTGAAGAGCAGGATTCTGTCCGTAGCGATATCCGCGGGACTGCTGGTTGCGACCGGCGCGCAGGCCGAGCCGGTGCTGCAGGGCAAGGACGCTTATGGCGATTGGCGGGCCGACAAGCCCGGCACGGTCAGGCTGATCCGGCCGCAGGATCTGGTCAGGCCCGGTGCGACGCGGTCGGTGGCGAGCTCGTCGCGCGTGGTGCCGCGTCCGTCGGACGCGGAGCTTCAGGTGCCGGCAGGATTCAAGATAGAGCTGTTCGCCGAGGGCCTGCGCGCGCCGCGCATCATCAGGGTGGCGCCGAACGGCGATGTGTTCGTCGCGGAGACGCGGGCGGGCACCATCCGCGTGCTTCGCACTGGAGAGAGCGGCAAGGTCGCGACCAACGAGGTGTTTGCGACCGGGTTGAGGCAGCCATTCGGCATCGCCTTCTTTCCCAATGGCGACAACCCGCAATGGGTCTATGTCGCCAACACCGACGGCGTCGTTCGCTTTCCCTATCAGGCCGGCGATCTCAAGGCGCGCGGCAAGGCCGAGACCATCGTGGCGAGCCTGCCGCATGATGGCGGCCATTCCACCCGCGACATCGTCTTCACACCTGACAACAAGCGCATGTTGGTGTCGGTCGGCTCGCTCAGCAACGTCGCGGAAGGCATGGGTACGCCGCCGGGCGGAATGGAGGCGTGGTCGAAAGCGCAACCGCTCGGCGCGGCCTGGGCCAGCGAGACTGAGCGCGCCGCGGTGCTGACCTTCAATCCTGACGGCAAGGAGCGCAAGATCTACGCCACCGGCATCCGTAACTGTGTCGGCCTTGCGATGCAGCCGCAGACCGGACTGCCCTGGTGCTCGACCAACGAACGCGACGGCCTCGGCGACGATCTGGTGCCCGATTACGTGACCTCCGTGAAGGAGGGCGGCTTCTACGGTTGGCCATGGTTCTATATCGGTAACAACGAGGATCCGCGCCACGCCGGCGCGCGGCAGGACCTCAGGGACAAGGTGACGGTGCCCGATGTGCTGAT
This sequence comes from Bradyrhizobium sp. SHOUNA76, assembly GCF_023006445.1. Taxonomy (NCBI): domain Bacteria; kingdom Pseudomonadati; phylum Pseudomonadota; class Alphaproteobacteria; order Hyphomicrobiales; family Nitrobacteraceae; genus Bradyrhizobium; species Bradyrhizobium sp. SHOUNA76. Next base: position 10,608 of record NZ_JALBHA010000064.1, on the reverse strand, counting down.
TCAGCCGCATTCGGCGTCGCTCGGCATGACCTTCTATCAAGGCACGCAGTTTCCGTCCGAGTACAAGGGCGACGCTTTCGCCGCCGAGCACGGCTCGTGGAACCGGTCGAAGCGCACCGGCTACAAGGTGATCCGCATCAAGATGAAGGACGGCAAGCCGACGGGCGAGTATGAGGATTTCGTCACGGGGTTTGTCGTGAGCGACACGGAGGTGTGGGGCAGGCCGGTGGGCGTAGCGGTTGCGAAGGACGGATCGCTGCTGGTCTCGGAAGACGGCAACGGCACGATCTGGCGGGTGACGAGCACGCGGCAGTGACCATGAACCCTCTCCCCTTGTGGGCCTGTTGCGTTATTCGCCGATTGTGATTCCCTAGCGTGAACCTTAGGGGATCACGATGGCAGTGAAGCAGATAGGGCAGCCGAGTTATTGAGGCATGGTTACCGAAGGGGGCCGGTGCCAATGCGGCGTTGGAGCGGCTGGCCGGCTTGGTCAAATGATATCGCTTCGAGAAGCTGATGGCGCATTTGCGGGATGAAGGAAGCCCTGGCCGGCCGGGCTATCCGGTGCTGGTGCTGTTCCGTGCACTCCTGCTGCAATCGCTCTATGGTCTTTCGGAGCGCGAGCTCGAGGAGGCCTTGGGGGATCGTCTGTCATTCAAGCGCTTCGTGGGCCTCAGTCTTGAGGATGCAACGCCTGATCACACGGTCCTGAACCGCTTCCGGAACCAGCTTGTTGAGCAAGGCCTGCTGGAGAAGCTGTTTGGTGAACTCGATCGTCAGCTTGAGAATGCCGGCGTCATCCTCAAGCGCGGCACGAAGCTGGACGCAACCTTGATCCAAGCGGTGTCAGGGCCGCCGACGGAGGAACGAGCGTCGAACGATCCCGATGCCCGGTTCACCAGGCGGCAAGGCAAAAGCGGCACGACGACGAGCACAGGTGGAGACCACCTTCGCCACTCTCAAACGGCGCATGCGGCTGACCTGCATCCGCTATGTCGGCCTCGTCAAGGCAAGCGGGCAGATCCTGCTCGCCTCCATCGCATTCAACATGAGACGGTGGGCCGCGATCGCGGCTTGAGCCGTCCGCCGAGGGCACCAACCACCCCTTGTCGGCTCACTATCCCGACAACCGGCTCTCCCTGTGACTGTCGAGGCATCAAAAGCCAGTAGCGCAACAGGCCCACAGGGGAAGAAGGGAAGGGCAGCGTCTTTCGCCTCCGTTCACCCCCGTCTCACGCTCGCGCCGCCGTCCACCGGCAGCGTCACGCCGGTGATGAAGCCCGCTTCATCCGATGCCAGGAACAGCGCGGCGTTGGCGACGTCCCATCCGGTGCCCATTTTCTTTCGCAGCGGCACCTTGCTGTCGCGTTCGGCTTCGACCTCGGCGCGGGTCTTTTGCCATTCGCGGGCACGGGTATCGACGGCCATCGGCGTGTTCATCAGGCCGGGCAGGATGACGTTGGCGCGGATGCCGTATTCGGCGTTCTGGTAGGCGAGCTGTTCAGTGAAGGCGATCATCGCCGATTTCGTCGCCTTGTAGGCAACATAAGGGTAGGTCGTGATCGCCGCCATCGATGAGATGTTGATGATGGCGCCGCTTCGCTGCGCGCGCATGATCGGGATCACTTCTTTCGCGGCGAGGATGCAGCTCTTCAAATTGATCGCGACGACGCGGTCGAACGCCTCTTCGGTCAATTGCAGCAATTCGGCATCGCCGCCGGCAAGACTGACGCCGACATTGTTGTGCAGCACGTCGACCCGGCCCCAGCGCGATTGTGCATCCGCCACCATCGCCTTGATGTCGGCAGCCTTGGTCACGTCGGCCTTGAAGGCCGTTGCGGTGCCGTGTTCCGCGGCGATCATCGCAACCGTTTCCTGCGCCGACTCCAGATGATGGTCGACGCACAAGACCTTCGCGCCCTCGCGCGCGAAGGTCAGCGCAGTGGCGCGGCCGTTGCCCATGCCTTCGCCGGGGCTCTGGCCGGCGCCGACGACGATCGCAACCTTGTCCTTCAAGCGCATCTCATTCACTCCCCGACCCGAGTCCTGGTCATCCCCTTATTTTCGTGCAGATTAGCAACGGCCCCGCGCGGAGAGAAGGGCGCGGCTCCTGCGTTCATGTCATTGACATCACATGGAATTGCATGTTGCGGCCGGCCGATCGCCCATGGCTGCCCCTTGCGTATCGGAACCGTTCCGAGGTCGCCGCGTTTGTTGCGGAGCCCTTCCCGCGCTAGGCTCTGTCCCGGGGCTTCCCAACCGCCAGTGGCTTGCCGATGAATCTGCTCGATCCACAAGGGCCCGTGGCTGCGGCCAACAGCACCATTCTGGTCGATTCCGTCTTCATCATGCTCGTGATCGTGGTGCCGACCATTGTCGCGATCCTGGCCTTTGCGTTCTGGTTTCGCGCCTCTAATCCGCGCGCGCGGTTTCAGCCGGACTTCGTCTATTCCGGCCGGGTCGAGATGGTGGTGTGGGCCATTCCGGCGCTCACCGTCATCCTGCTCGGCGGCGTCGCCTGGATCGGCTCGCATCAGCTCGATCCCGCAGCACCCGTGCCGGGCACCGGCAGCCCGGTCCGCATCCAGGCCGTCTCGCTCGACTGGAAATGGCTGTTCATCTATCCGGATCAGCGCATTGCAACAGTCAACACGCTGACGGTGCCTGCCGGCGCCGAGCTGAATTTCCAGCTGACGTCATCGAGCGTGATGAACACGTTCTTCATCCCGCAACTCGGCAGCATGATCTACACCATGAACGGCATGGTGACGAAGCTGAACCTGCGCGCCGACAATGAAGGCAAGCTGCAGGGACTGTCGGCGCATTTCTCCGGCGACGGGTTTCCGGACATGATGTTCGACGTCAACGTGATCTCGCCGCTCGCCTTTCCGGAATGGGTGGCGACGACGGCGAAGGCCGATGCCGTGCTGAATGAGGACAGCTACAAGAAGCTGATGCAGCAGGGCATCGAGAAGGGCAGGCCGACCTATCGTCTCGAAGACCCGCGCCTGTTCGACCTGATCGCGACCCAGCACATTCCGCCAGGTCCAGGACCGGAGCTCGCATCCGAAGCGGGCCGGCCGCACAGTGGAGGCCATGATGCTCGGTAAGCTCGATTGGTCGGCCATCCCGTTCGACCAGCCGATTCCACTGATTGCGGGCGCAGTGGTGCTGATCGCGATCCTCGCGGTGCTGGTCTGGGTCGTGGTGAAGGGACATCTGCCCTATCTCTGGCACGAATGGATCACCAGCGTCGATCACAAGCGGATCGGCGTCATGTACATCCTGCTGGCTTCGGTCATGCTGCTGCGCGGCGGCAGCGACGCCATCATGATGCGCATCCAGCAGGCCATCGCCTATCAGTCGCAGGGCTATCTGCCGCCGGAGCACTACAACCAGATCTTCTCGGCGCACGGCACCATCATGATCTTCTTCGTGGCGATGCCCTTCGTGATCGGGCTGATGAACCTCGTCGTGCCGCTCCAGCTCGGCGTGCGCGACGTCGCGTTCCCGACGCTCAATTCGGTCGGGTTCTGGCTGACCGCGACCGGCGCGCTGCTGGTCAATCTCTCGCTCGTCATCGGCGAATTCGCGCGCACCGGCTGGCTCGCCTTTCCGCCGCTGTCGGGACTGTCCTATTCACCGGGGGTCGGCGTCGATTACTACGCCTGGTCGTTGCAGATATCCGGCGTTGGCACGCTGGTGGCCGGCATCAACCTCGTCACCACCGTGCTGAAGCTGCGCACCAAAGGCATGAACTATCTGCGCATGCCGATGTTCTGCTGGACCACGCTGGCCTCGAACCTCCTCATCGTCGCGGCCTTCCCGATTCTCACCGCCACGCTCGCGATGCTCTTGCTCGACCGTTACCTCGGCTTCCACTTCTTCACCAACGAGGCCGGCGGCAACGTCATGATGTTCATGAATTTGATCTGGGCCTGGGGCCATCCCGAGGTTTACATCCTGGTGCTGCCGGCATTCGGTATCTTCTCCGAGGTGGTCTCGACCTTCTCCGGCAAGGCGCTGTTCGGCTATCGTTCGATGGTGCTCGCGACCATGGCAATCTGCGTCGTCTCCTTCATGGTCTGGCTGCACCATTTCTTCACGATGGGTGCGGGCCCCGACGTGAACGCCATCTTCGGCATCGCCAGCATGATCATCGCGATACCGACAGGCGTGAAGATCTACAATTGGCTGTTCACGATGTATGGCGGCCGCATCCGTTTCTCGACGCCGATGCTGTGGTCGGTCGGCTTCATGGTGACATTCATCATCGGCGGTCTGACGGGCGTCCTGCTCGCCGTGCCGCCGGCTGATTTCATGCTTCACAACAGCATGTTCCTGGTGGCGCATTTCCACAATGTCATCATCGGCGGCGTGCTTTTCGGCGCCTTTGCCGGCTTCGAATATTGGTTTCCGAAGGCGTTCGGCTTCCGTCTCGACGAGCGCTGGGGCAAGGCCGGGTTCTGGTTCACCTTCCTTGGCTTCTTCATCACCTTCATCCCGCTCTATATCGCCGGCATGCTCGGCATGACGCGGCGGATGCAGCATTATGACGTTGCGGCGTGGCGGCCCTGGATGATCGTTGCAGCCGCTGGCATGGCCGTGCTGACGATCGGCGTGATCTGCCAGATCGTGCAGCTCGTGGTCAGCATTCGCAATCGCGAGGCTCTGCGCGACCGCACTGGCGATCCCTGGGATGGCCGCTCGCTGGAATGGGCGACCTCGTCGCCGCCGCCCGTGTTCAATTTCGCCTTCAACCCGGATGTGCGCGGCGAGGACGCTTATTGGCACATGAAGGCTCACGCCCAGCAGCAATCGCTCGAACGCGACGGGCCGGAATATCAGGACATCGAGATGCCCCGGAATTCCCCGACCGGCTTCGTCTGCGCGTTCTTCGCCACCATCATGGGCTTCGCGCTGATCTGGCACATCTGGTGGATGGTGATTCTGGGCGGCTTGGGCGCGTGTGCGACCTTCGTCGTGTTCGCCTGGCGGGACCACGACGAATACGTCATCCCGGCCGAGGAGGTCGCGACGATAGACCGCGTCAATATTGAGGAGCGGCGCAGCCTTGTCAGCATGGCGGGGACCGTCTGATGACGATGACCGCGACAGCCGGCCACGCGCACGCCGATCCTCATCACATCGGCGTCGTGATAGAGCATCCCGGACCCGCGTCGAAGCGGATCGTGACCGCCTACGGCTTCTGGATCTTCCTGCTCTCCGACATCGTGATGTTCTCCTGCTTCTTTGCAGCCTACGCGGTGCTGTCCGGCCAGACCGCGGACGGCCCCAAAGGCTCGGAGATTTTCGAGCAGAAGAACGTCGCGATCGAGACGGTCTGCCTGCTCTTGTCGAGCTTCACCTGCGGCATGGCCAGCATCGCGGCCGATGTGCGCAACCGGTTCTGGTTCTATCTCGGCATGAGCGTGACCTGCGTGCTCGGGCTGATATTCCTCGTTCTCGAGTTCCGCGAATTCGCCGATCTCGTCGCGCGCGGCTATGGCCCGTCCCGCAGCGCGTTCCTGACCGCATTCTTCTCGCTGGTCGGCTGCCACGGCCTGCATGTCTCCGCCGGCGTGTTGTGGCTGCTCACCATGATGGCCCAGGTGTTCGCCAAGGGCTTCCGTGCCGACATATTGCGGCGGATGATGTGCTTTGCGCTGTTCTGGCATGCGCTCGACATCATCTGGGTCGCAGTGTTCTCCGTCGTCTACCTGCTGGGGAGTGCCGCATGAGCGATCAGACGCATATGCCCGCCGGGCACGATCTCGCGCCGGGTGACGAAGAGCAACACAGTGTCGGCACCCGCATCGTCGGCTACGTCGTCGGCCTTGTCCTGGCGCTGCTGCTCACGGCGACGTCGTTCTTCATCGCCGGCACCGATCTGGTCTGGCAACCGTCCATCCCGGTCGCGCTGATCGTGCTCGCGATCGCGCAGATGGGCGTGCATCTGGTGTTCTTCCTGCACATCACCACCGGCCCGGACAACACCAACAACGTGCTGGCGCTCGCCTTCGGGCTGCTGGTGGTCTTCCTCGTGGTCGGCGGGACGGTCTGGATCATGGCGCATCTGAACGCCAACATGCCGCCGATGGACCACATCATGCGGATGCAGTGATAGAACCCGCCCCAAAAAGAAGAGCCGCTTGTGATGACAAGCGGCCCAAGTCTAGGGAGGAAACGCCCGAGCAAGGCAATCGGGCCGGAGCCGGATTGCCGCCAAGGAAACGCACGCGCAAGCGCTTGCGTCCGCATACAAATGCGGCAACTCCCGATGAAGTTCAAATCCGGATCAATACGGTCCCGGACTACCACTCAGGGGTGCGTGAACGATTTTTTCACTTTGGCCGGCGGCAATTATAGGCCTTGCGGAAGCCGGCGGCCTGGGCGTCGTCCTCCGAGCAGAACCAGCGGTCCGGCTTGGTGGTTGCCGGGTAGCTTGGGCAGCCCCGCAGATGATAGATGCCGATATTGCCGGTGACGCGCGCGCGTACCGCAAGCTTGCCCTTGATGCTGCAGCTCGGCGGCATCGTCAGCTCTTCCGGGAACAGCACGGTGCGGATTTCCTTGTCGCGGTCCTGGCGGCAGGCAGCGCCCAGCAATGCGCCGTCCTTCTTGCCGGCGCGGAAGTCCTGCGGTGCAACAAAGCAGCCTTTCCAGATGCCGACGGCGGCTGTCTTGGCTTCGGTCGCGGCCGGCTTGACGTTCGCTTTGATCGGCTCCCGCGCGACAGCAAAGCCGAGCTTGACCAGCTGTTCGTTCAAAGTCGATTTGTCGCCCTCGGCCGTGCAGATCGCCCGGTGCCGCTTGCCAAAACTCTTCTCCGGCCCGACATCGTCACAGCGCACAGTCCGCTTGCCGATCAGCTTGGTCAGCTGGTCGCGAGCCTCGATGCCGCAGGTCCAGGAATCGGCGTGATCGTCGATACAGACTTGGTCCAGTTCGGGCGCGTCGACGCCGTCGAGCCGATAGGTGGCGTCGCCAAGCTGGATGGAATTGCCGTCGCGGACCGTCGCGGCGGCGGTCAGCGCGGAAGCCGGCTCGGAGGACGCCAGGAATCCGGGGAGGGCGAAAAACCCAACGAGCGCAAAAGCGCGGGCGGCGGCAAAGACATTTCGGAAGGACATACGGTCTCGCTATCGATGGCTCGGGCGCCTGTTCCTAGCATCCGGACGTGGCGATACCAATGGTCTGCACCCTGCGAAGTGCGACATTCCGGCCTCGCGGCTTTACTCCCCGCCCGCTCTGATCCTATCGTCCACGGGCCTTACTGACCGTACAGGCCGAATCGCCCGGAAAGCGGCGAGGGCGGGAGGAAAAGGTTGCGATGAAAGACCCCGTGGACGTCCTGATCATCGGCGCCGGCGCTTCGGGCGCCGCGGTGGCGTGGTCGCTGGCCGAGACCAAGATGCACATTCTCTGCCTGGAGCAGGGCGGCTGGATGAACCCGGCGGAATATCCAAGCACGGGCCGGGACTGGGAGGCGAAATTCTATGGCGAATGGTCGTCGAGCCCGAACGTTCGCGGCCGGCCCGAGGACTATCCTGTCAACGACGACAATTCGCCGATCAAGGTCGTCAACTACAACGCGGTCGGCGGCTCGACGGTGATGTACACCGCGCACTGGCCGCGGCTGCATCCCTCCGATTTCAAGGTGAAGACGCTGGACGGCGTCGCCGACGACTGGCCGATCGACTACGACGCGCTGACCCCGTTCTTCGAAGAGAACGACCGTATGATGGGCACGTCCGGCCTGTCAGGCGATCCGCTCTCGCCGCTGACGCATCCGCCGATGCCGCAGCAGCCGCTCGGATTGTCCGGCGCCATCATCGGCAAGGCCATGAACAAGCTCGGCTGGCACTGGTGGCCGTCGGACACGACGGTCGCGACGATGGACTATGAGGGCCGCGCCCGCTGCATCAATCTCGGCCATTGCACGCCGGCTTGTGCGCAGGGCGCGAAGTCTTCCACCGACATCACCTATTGGCCGCATGCGGTCCGCGCTGGCGTCGAGCTGCGCACCCATTGCCGGGTGCGCGAGGTCACCACCGACGAGAACGGCATGGCTTCGGGCGTGGTCTATTACGACAAGGACGGCGTCGAGCAGTTCCAGCCGGCGCATGTCGTCATCATCGCGTGCAACGGCGTCGGCACGCCGCGACTGCTGCTGAACTCGGCGTCCTCGCGCTTTCCGAACGGCCTTGCCAATTCGTCAGGCCTCGTCGGCAAGAACCTGATGTTCCATCCTTATGCGCAGATCTACGGTTACGTGAAGGAGCCGACAGATAGCAACCGCGCGCCGCCGACCTGTTTGTGGAGCAAGGAGTGGTACGACACCGACCTCTCGCGCGGCTTCGTCCGCGGCTACGGCGTCCAGTTCGTGCGCGGGGCAGGGCCGGTGTTCGAGGCTGTCGTCAGCGAGCAGAAGGGCATTCTGCCCTGGGGCGAGGATCATCACCGCGTCTTCCGCAAGCTCAACGGCCATCGGCTGGGGTTCTCTGCAATCTGCGAGGATTTGCCGGAGGAGCATAACCAGGTCACGCTCGATCCGGTGCTGAAGGACAGCCACGGCATTCCCGCGCCGAAGATCGACTACACGATCAGCGAGAACAGCCGGAAGATGATGGAGCACGCGCTGGCGCGGGGCCGGGAGGTCCTCGAGACCGCCGGGGCGACCGACATCTGCATCAACTCGCCGATCCCCTGGGGCGGCTGGCACCTGCTCGGCACCGCACGGATGGGCACCGATCCCGCGCGCTCCGTCGTCAACGAATGGGGCCGCACGCACGATGTGAAGAACCTCTTCATCGTCGACGGCAGCATCTTCGTCACCTCGGGCGGGGTGAACCCGACCTCCACCATCCAGGCCCTTGCGCTCTACATCGCCGACCAGATGAAGCAGCGCCTCGCCAATTTGTTCGATTGAGAATGATGATGCGCAAATCTCACAGCGTGCTAGGTGCACCTCTCCCGCTTGCGGGAGAGGTCGGCACGAAGTGCCGGGTGAGGGCTCTCTCCTCTGGGGGAGCCTCTTTGCGGAGACACCCTCTCCCCAACCCTCCCCCGCAAGCGGGGGAGGGAGCGCACCGTCACTGCGGAGGATACAATGCCTGATCAACTCTCTCTCTCGCCTCGGCAGCGCGATGACCTCCGTACCGTCGCTGCGATGATCGTACCCGCCAGCGACGAGTATAAGGTGCCCGGCGCAGACGATCCCGCGATCCAGGGCGATATCCTCGCTACGCTCGGCCGCGACACCAAATTGGTGACAGCGGCCCTGGATCATCTGGCGCGGCTGGCAGGTCAGCCGCTCGCCGGGCTCGATGCTGCCAGGCGCGATGCGGTGGCGCAGGAGTTCCGCGAGCACGGCGGCGCGGCTGCCGCAACGCTCGCCCGCGTCGTGCTACAATGCTATTATCGCGACGATCGCGTGCTGCACTCGCTCGGACTTGAGCCGCGCGCGCCGTTTCCCAAGGGCCATGTGCTTCCGGACGGCGACTGGTCATTGCTCGATCCGGTCAGGGCAAGACCTGTCAGCCTGAGAAGGGCACCCTAGCCACCTGGGTAGTCCAGCCCTGCGCTCCGGGCGCGCACCTTGTGCGGCAGGGAACAGGCCACCATCTGTGTGAGCCTTCAAGGACTCTTGCCATGCTGGATATTACCTCAGATATCGCCGATGACGCACCGTCATCGCGAACGGCGGCGGCTGCTCCGGTCGATGACCGGGCGCTGCTGGATGCCTATTCCAATGCCGTGATCGACGTGACCGACCGCGTCGGCCCTGCCGTCGTGCGCGTCGAGACCGGGCCAAAAGTGCCGAACGGCCGCGAGCGCGGCGGGCTCGGTTCGGGCATCGTGATCTCGCCGGACGGGCTCGTCCTCACCAACAGCCACGTGGTCGGCACCTCGAAGGAGATCCGGCTGCGGGACGTCGAGGGCCATGTCGGCGAGGCCCAGGTGCTCGGCGCCGATCCCGACACCGATCTTGCGCTGCTGCGGGCCAACGGCGTGCGGCATCTGCCCTATGCCGCGCTCGGCAATTCCAAGACCTTGCGCCGCGGCCAGCTCGTGATCGCGATCGGCAATCCGCTCGGCTTCGAATCGACCGTGACCGCCGGCGTGGTCTCAGCGCTCGGACGCTCGATCCGCTCGGTCAGCGGCCGCACCATCGAGGACGTGATCCAGACCGATGCCGCGCTCAATCCCGGCAATTCCGGTGGTCCCCTGGTGTCGTCGAATGCCGAGGTGATCGGCATCAACACCGCCATCATCAACGGCGCGCAGGGCATCTGCTTCGCGGTTGCCAGCAACACCGCGCAATTCGTGCTGTCGGAGATCATCCGCCACGGCTATGTCCGCCGCGCCTATATCGGCGTCGCCGGACAGACCGCACCGGTGCCGCGGCGGCATGCAGTGCTGGCCGGCATCGAAAACAAGATGGGCGCGCTGCTCGCCCAGATCGAGCCGGATGGTCCGGCGGCGAAGGCGGGGCTGCTGCCCGGCGACGTCGTGATCAGGCTCGACGGCATCGAGATCAAGGGCGTCGACGATCTGATCCGCGTGCTCGACCGCGACCGTATCGGCCGGCGGCTCGCCATGGAC
>NZ_JALBHA010000649.1:0-2959 GCF_023006445.1 Bradyrhizobium sp. SHOUNA76 | reverse complement strand
CCTCGCTCGGCTGCGCTGACGCTCGCTGACGACTGCGTGCGGCATCCGCGGCGTGGCGCCCCCCCCCCCCCCCCCCCCCCCCGACGCCGCGACGCTAGTCTGGAACGGACCGCTGGGCGCGTTCGAGATGCAGCCGTTCGACCGCGGCACGGTCGCGGCCGCCAAGCACGCTGCCGAGCGCACCAAGGCCAAGAAGCTGATCTCGATCGCGGGCGGCGGCGACACCGTCGCGGCGCTCAACCAGGCCGGCGTCGCCGGCAGTTTCACCTATGTCTCGACCGCCGGTGGCGCGTTCCTTGAATGGATGGAAGGCAAGCCCCTGCCCGGCGTTGAGGTGCTGCGCATCAAGTAAGCTTCAATCGGCAAACATTGAGCGGCCTTTGGAAGGCCCAAACGGGAGAAAAAGACAGATGGCTCGGATCACGTTACGTCAATTGCTCGACCACGCGGCGGAGAACGATTACGGCGTACCGGCCTTCAACATCAACAATATGGAGCAGGCGCTGGCGATCATGGACGCGGCCAACCAGGTCGACGCGCCCGTCATCATCCAGGCCTCGCGCGGTGCGCGCTCCTACGCCAACGACATCATGCTCAAGCACATGATGGACGCGGTCACCGAAATCTACCCGCACATTCCGGTCTGCGTTCATCTCGACCACGGCAACGAAGCGGCGACCTGCATGACCGCGATCCAGGCCGGCTTCACCTCCGTCATGATGGACGGCTCGCTGAAGGCCGACGGCAAGACCCCCGGCGACTGGGCCTACAATGTCGGCGTCACCAAGACCGTGACCGACATGGCCCATCTCGGCGGCATCTCGGTGGAGGGCGAGCTCGGCGTGCTCGGCTCGCTCGAAACCGGCATGGGCGACAAGGAAGATGGCCACGGCGCCGAAGGCAAGCTCAGCCACGACCAGCTCCTGACCAATCCGGACGAGGCTGTGAAGTTCGTCCAGGAGACCAAGGTCGACGCGCTCGCGATCGCGATGGGGACTTCGCACGGTGCCTACAAGTTCACCCGCAAGCCCGATGGCGACATCCTCGCCATGAACGTGATCGAGGAGATCCATCGCAAGCTGCCGAACATGCATCTCGTCATGCATGGTTCGTCCTCGGTGCCGCAGGACCTGCAGGAGATCATCAACGCCAATGGCGGCAAGATGAAGCCGACCTGGGGCGTGCCGGTGGCCGAGATCCAGCGCGGCATCAAGAACGGCGTGCGCAAGATCAACATCGACACCGATAACCGCATGGCGATGACCGGTCAGATCCGCAAAGTGCTCAAGGACAGCCCGGAAGAGTTCGATCCGCGCAAATATCTGAAGCCGGCGATGGAAGCCATGACCAAGCTGTGCAAGCAGCGGCTCCAGGAGTTCAACACCGCGGGGCAAGCCTCCAAGATCAAGCGGGTCCTGACCACCGCCGAAATGGCCAAGCGCTACGCCAAGGGCGAGCTCGACCCGAAGGTGGCTTGATCTTTCCCTCCCTCTCCCCGCTCTTCGCGGGGAGAGGGTTGGGGTGAGGGGCTCTCTCCGCGAGTTGTGCCCTATCGATAGACCTGTACCCCCTCACCCGGATCGCAAGGGCGATCCGACCTCTCCCCCGCAAGCGGGGCGAGGTAAAAGGCCAAACCTCCCCCCTTTACCCTGCGACGAACGTTAACTCGGCATTTGCCCGAGAACGGTCTATTTTCACGGTCAAGGGCAGAATCGTTTTGGGAGGACCTCTCGATGAATCTGACTGAGCTCAACAGGGTGGCGACCGCCATGGTCGCATCAGGCAAGGGTATCCTTGCCGCTGACGAATCCTCCGGCACCATCAAGAAGCGCTTTGACGCGATCGGCGTGGAATCGACCGAAGCCAACCGCCGCGACTATCGCGAGATGCTGTTCCGCTCCCAGGAGGCCATGAGCCAGTATATTTCCGGCGTGATCCTCTATGACGAGACGATCTGGCAGGACGCCAAGGACGGCACGCCGCTGGTCAGGCTGATCGAACAGAGCGGCGCCATTCCCGGCATCAAGGTGGACGAAGGCACGCAAGCCCTGCCGATGTGCCCGGGAGAACTCGTCACCGTCGGGCTCGACAAGCTCGCCGACCGGTTGAAGAAATACCATGAGCGCGGCGCCCGCTTTGCCAAATGGCGCGCGGTGATCGACATCGGCAGCGGGATTCCCTCGATGACGGCGATCAGCGTCAACGCCCACGCGCTGGCGCGCTATGCCGCGCTGTGCCAGGCCGCGCAGATCGTGCCGATCGTCGAGCCTGAGGTGCTGATGGACGGCGACCACGACATCGACCGCTGCTATGAGGTCACCCAACGCGTGCTCAACAAGACGTTTCAGGAATTGCGCGTGCAGCGCGTCGCTCTCGAAGGCATGGTGCTCAAACCCAACATGGCGATATCAGGCAAGAAGTGCGCAAAACAGGCCTCCGCGGAGGAGGTCGCGGAGAAGACAGTTCGGCTCCTGAAGGCCTGCGTGCCCGCGGCGGTGCCCGGCATCGCCTTCCTCTCCGGCGGCCAGTCGGACGAAGAGGCGACCGCCCATCTCAACGCCATGCACAAGCTCGGCCCACTGCCCTGGGGCCTGACTTTCTCCTACGGCCGCGCGCTCCAGGCCGCGCCGCAAAAGGCCTGGTCCGGCAAGGCCGAGAACGTCGCGGCCGGACAGAGCGCCTTCAGCCATCGCGCACGGATGAACGGCCTGGCCTCCAAGGGCGAATGGCAAAGCAGCCTGGAAAAGAAGGCGGCCTAGATCTTGTCGAACAAACCACCTCCGCCGCGCCCGGCGCCGCGTCTCTATCTCGCGACGCCTGTCGTCGATGATCCCGCTTCGCTTCTTGCCGAACTGCCCGGCCTGCTCGCCGCCGCCGACGTCGCGGCCGTGCTGCTGCGGCTGAAGGACACCGATCAGCGCACCATGATCACGCGCATCAAGGCCTTGGCGCCGCCGGT
>NZ_JALBHA010000648.1:0-2961 GCF_023006445.1 Bradyrhizobium sp. SHOUNA76 | reverse complement strand
CGGCGCTTGCAGTCGCGCCGCTTGCAGTCGCGCCGCCGCCGCTTCGCCGGCCACTCATATAGGGCTCGTGCCGTGGGCCGACCTTGGTCGGGATCGCGTACACCGAGTGGGTCGAGGTCAGGTAAAGCGTGCGGAAATCCGGCCCGCCCCAGGCGAGGTTGGCGACCATCTCGGGGACGCGGACTTTGCCGAGCAACTCGCCGCGCTGCGAATAGACCCAGACGCCGCCGGGCGCGGTGACCCAGACATTGCCGTGCTGATCGCACTTCATGCCGTCGGGCAAGCCGGGCTCCAACTCGGAGCGAATGCCGCTTGCGAACACCCGCGCATTCGACAGCGAACCGTCGGCATCGACGTCGAAGATGCGGATCAGCGCCTGCACGGTGTCGTTGACATAGAGCAGCTTCTCGTCCGGCGAGAAGCATAGGCCGTTGGGCTGGTCGAACAGATTGCGCTCGACCACGAGCTTCGGCTCGGCGCCGGGCACGACGCGATAGACGCCCTGGAAGCCGAGCTGGCGCGGCCGCTCGACGCCATAGACCGGCATGCGGCCGTACCAGGGGTCCGAGAAATAGATCGCGCCGGAGGAGTGCACGCAGGCGTCGTTCGGGCTGTTCAGCTCCTGTCCCCCAAAATGCGAAGCCAACACCTCGCGTCGCCCGTCCGGCCGCTCGCGGATCAGCGACGATGTCGCGTGCTCGCAGACGATGAGATTGAGCTCGGCATCGTAGGTCATGCCGTTGCATTTGTTGGAGGGGCGCTTGACCTCCACGACACCGCGCCGCGCATCCCAGCGCCGGCGCACGTCGCCGGGCATGTCGGAGAACAGCAAATAATGATCGACCGGATGCCAGATCGGCCCCTCCGTGAAGTCGAAGCCGGTGCCGACCTGCGCGACCGGCGCATAGGGGTCGATCAGGGTCTCGAACTCGCTCCGCAAGGTGACGTGGGTCATCGGCCGATCCTTAGGTCACGTTACGCTGGAAACCAGTTGCGTGCCGGCAGCGACTGCACGATCGGGCCGGGGACCTGATCGTGCAGGCGCCCCACGACGTTGCCGCCTTCGATCTTGGCGGGACGGTCATGCACGGGCAGCAAATAGCGCGAATTGCTGAGTAGCTTCTTGATCGAGGCCTTCTCCGCACGCTTGCTGGTGCCGTGGTTGCCGGTGGTGCGCGGCTCCCAATCATGGATCTCGTTGAACGGCGTCACGATCTGGTCGTTGAAGTCGTAGATCACGTCGCCGCAGATGGTCGCAATGCCGTCTGCCGTCTCGACGATGATGTTCATCGAGCCCTCCGTATGCGCATTGGCGGCGTCGCAATAGACGCCGGGCATCAGCTCGATCGGACCGGTGATCTCCAGGTCAAGGAAACGCAGCGCGCTCTTGGTGTGCAGGCGGTCGATCAGGTGCTTGATGTCGGGGGCCGGATATTGTGGATGCATCAGGCCGGAGACCGAATATTCGAGCTCCTTGCGGTTGAGCACGACGGTCGTGTTCATCGGGAACAGATCGTCCTTGCCAGCATGGTCGATGTGCAGATGGGTGTGGCAGACGAAGCGGACGTCGCCCATGCGCACGCCGTGACGCGCGAGCTGGTTCTCGATCATGTTCTCATGATACTGCAGCCCGCGCATGCCCAGCGTCTCCATGATCTGGTTGGAGCGGTAGCCGGTGTCGACCACAACAGGATATTTCCCCCCGAGGATCAGGAAGCCGAGCGTGAGGACGCGGCGGGTGCGGCCGCAATCGCGGCCGAGCACCAGAAAGCTCGATTCCAGCTCGATATCGCCGTAGTCCAGGATCTTGATCTCCAGCGCCATTCGTTGCCCTCCCTCATCTGTTTCCTGTCTGTCAAAGCCGGTAGACGCGCGTTGCGGTCATCCTGAAGATGGCGTCCTGCTGCTCTGCGCTGAACGGCGCGGCCGCGGCGCGAAAAGCGCCGACGAGGTCGCGATAGCTGGTCCACAATTTCTCGATCGGGAAATTGGAGCCGAACAGGCAGCGCTCGGCGCCGAAGATCGCGACGGTGTCAGTAAGCACAGCGGCGATGTGCGCGGGATCGTTGCGATGGATGAAGGTGCCGAGCCCGGAGAGCTTTGAGACCACGTTGGGGCAGGCCGCGAGCCGGGCCATGCCGCCGCGCCAGGCGGCGCGGCCGCCAGGCGAGAGATCCTCCAGCATGCCGGCATGCTGGAGGATGAAGGTCACCTCGGGGCAGGCCTCTGCGAGCGCTGCGGCTTCCGGCATCTGCGGTGTGAACACCTGCAAATCGAAGCTCCAGCCATAGTCGGCTAGACGCGCGACGTTGCGACCGATCATCGGATCGGCGCAGAGATCCGCGCGGGCTGCAAAGCGGTAGAGCGGGTTCTCGTGCCAGTGCAGCTGCATGCGCACGCCGCGCACCAGCGGGTAGCGCTTCAGGAGATCGAGCTGCGGGCGTACGTCGTCCACGGCGAAATTGGCATAGGCGACGATCGCGTGCGGCCAGCCGTGTGCGTCGGCAGTTTCCTGCACCCAGGCGGCCTCGTCCTCGAAGCGCTCGTTGGCCCAGTTGGTCTGCACATAGACCGAGCGCGTGACGCCGGCGCCTTTGAGGTCGTCGAGGTATTCCTCGATCGGATAGTCGCGCCGGATCGGCTCGTAAGGTCCGAAGATGCGCGGTTGCATGGGGCCGATCAGCCAGGGCAGGTCGGCCTGCCGCCAGATATGATGATGGCCATCGACAATACCGGTCACGCCGCTCTCCTTCGTCCCAACGCCAGAATATGCGCGACGATCGACGCGCTCGAACCGCCATCCACGAGGTCATCGACGAAGCGCTCGATGGCGACGAGCGCCTCGGTCTGCGGGCGGAAGCCCGGGCTTGTCGCCAGCGGCGTCAACCAGCTCAAGCGCCACGCCCACCGCGACAGCTTCGCGACGGCATCGCGAAGCGCGTCGGTCTCGCCGCGCTCGAG
>NZ_JALBHA010000647.1:0-2962 GCF_023006445.1 Bradyrhizobium sp. SHOUNA76 | reverse complement strand
GGCCGAGCGGGCGCCCGGCAGCTTGCGCCACAGCACGGGGGAGAGGGTGAACCCGACCAGATAGTCGAGCGCGCGGCGCGCCATGTAGGCGTCGACCAGCGCGCCGTCGATCTGGCGCGGATGCTTCATCGCATCCGAGACCGCCTGCTTGGTGATGGCGTTGAACACCACCCGCTCGATCTTCTGGTCCTTCAGCGCGCGCTTTTCCTTCAGCACCTCCAGCACGTGCCAGGAGATGGCCTCGCCCTCGCGATCAGGGTCGGTGGCGAGAATCAGGCGGTCGGCGTTCTTCAGGGACTTGGCGATGTCGTTGAGCCGGCCGGCCGCCTTGGGGTCGACCTCCCAGATCATCTTGAAATTGGCGTCGGGATCGACGGATCCGTTCTTGGCGGGAAGGTCGCGGACATGGCCGAACGAGGCCAGAACCTCATAGGACGAGCCCAAATATTTGTTGATCGTCTTGGCTTTCGCCGGCGACTCCACAATGACGATATTCATGTAGTTCCAGTAACTTACGGGGAAATATGGGGCCGAATTCGAAAGGATTCGGATCGGCCGTTTCGACCCGAACATGGGTGGTGCGACCCTCGCTGTCAAATCGAAGGGTGTTGAAAGGCGCCCGGATGGGAAAAGTTTCATATCGAGAAAGTTGCAAAATACCACCTTGGAGTTGCGGCCGATGTCGGCGTAATGTTTCTGCGGGGCATGGATTCGGGGTGGGGTCTGGTGACTAAGCCAGGAAAGAAACGGGCGCGCGCCGCATCGGGCGTGCCGGAGGGCTCGCGCCACGAGGAACCGGGCGAAGGCGGCGCCGATGAGGCGGTCGCCTTCATTGCCGAGCAGACGGCTGCCCTGCGCAAGCTCGCCGAGCGCCACAAGCTGCACGTGTTACATTATTTATTGGGCATGACGCAGCTGGAAGCCGACGAGCACTTAAGGCTGCGGAGCAGGCGCAAGCTGTCGTGAGCGCGACATGCTGTTAGTTCCGTCACCCCGTCATTGCGAGCGCAGCGAAGCAATTCAGACTGTCTCAGCGGAAAGACTCTGGATTGCTTCGTTACGTTCGCAATGACGGTGTCGCGGCAGTCGAACGCCGTCACGCCGACTGCCGGCGCGCGGGCCGCGGCTTCAACGTCGTATCAGCGGAGCTGAGCAGCCGCCCGTCCTCCGCGCGCATTTCGAGCTTCTTCACCGGGCGGCCCTTTGCGCGATCGACCAGGATGGTCGCGATCTCCTCCGGATGGTCGTCGAACTCCTCGCTCCATTGCCGCAGCGCCACCAGGATCGGGAAGGTACCGCGGCCCTTTGGCGTCAGCACATATTCTTGATAAGCGCTGCCGTCGGAGGCGGGGGCAGTCGTCAGAATGCCGTGATCGACCAGCGCGCGCAGCCGCGCCGACAGGATGTTCTTGGCCATGCCGAGCTTGCTCTGAAACTCGCCGAAACGGCGCTGGCCGGACAGCGCCTCACGGATGATCAGCAGCGACCACCAATCGCCGATCGCTTCCAGCGCCCGTGCGACCGGGCAGGAATCGCCTTCGAAGCTCGTTCGTCTCACCATCGTCTTCGTCCCACAACATTCGCCAGGTCCTGGCGCCGATCACGCGCTTGTGTGGTTGCATAATAAAACCATTTGCCCTAGATGGCAACCTAGTTTCATCATGAAACTGATGGAGGCGACCGTGAGACTGAAGAACAAGACGGCCCTGATCACCGGCGGCAACAGCGGCATTGGGCTTGCGACCGCGAAGCTGTTCGCGGCTGAGGGCGCGAAGGTGGTGATCACCGGCCGCAACAAGGCGACGCTGGAAGCGGCGGCGAAGGAACTGGGACCCAACGCGCTCGCGCTCGCCGCCGATGCCACCGACATCGCCGCGACTGAAGCTGCGATCAAGCAGGGCGCCGAAAAATTCGGCAAGTTCGACATCGTGTTCGCCAATGCCGGCATCGCCGGCGGCACGCCGCTGGGCGCGGCAACGCTCGAGGTGTTCGAGAAGGTCATCAGCACGAATCTCACTGGCGTGTTCTTCACCGTGCAATCCGCGCTCCCTCATCTCAACGACAACGCCTCGATCATTCTCAACGGCTCGGTGATCTCGGTGCTCGGCATTCCCGGTTACTCGGCCTACGGTGCCGCGAAGGCGGGCGTGCGCGCGATGGCGCGGATCATGGCTTCGGAGCTGTCGCCGCGCGGCATCCGCGTCAATGTCGTGGCGCCCGGCGCGATCCGCACGCCGATCTGGGGGCCTGCGATCGCGACGCCGGAAGCCGAGAAGGCATTCGAGAAGCGGATCGCGCTGTCGACGCCGCTCGGCCGTCTGGGCGAAACCGATCACGTTGCGAAGACGGTGTTGTTCCTGGCTTCGGATGATTCCGCGCACGTACAGGGCCAGGAAATCTTCGTCGACGGCGGCGCGGTAGCATCTCCAAGCGGCGCGCCGATTTATCGCGGCTGATCGCTCGCGCGAACCTGGTCGGGCGCAACGAGCGAGTTGCGCCCGAAGGTTCAGCCGTCGCTGAGCCCTATGCGGCGTGCAGGCTGGTTGCGGTCTGGAGCGCACCGCTGAGCGCCTTCTCGCGATGTTCCGGACCGACCTGGATGCCGTCGGCAATGATGAATTCGGCATCATGGATGCCCATGAAGCCGAACACGCCGCGCAGATAACTTTCGAGATGCTCCAGCGCCGCGGCAGGCGAGCCCGCGCCGTAATAGCCACCGCGCGAGATCGCGACGATCACGCGCTTGCCTCCGGCGAGTCCTTCCGGCCCAGCCGCGCCATACTTAAAGGTCTTTCCCGCCACCAGGATGCGGTCGATCCAGGCCTTGAGCTGACTCGGAATGGTGAAATTGTACATGGGCGCGCCGATCACGACGATGTCAGCGGTCAAAAACTCGTCCAGCGCAGCCGCGCTCGCGGCGAGGTCGGGCGCGAGTTCAGCCGGCACCGGGGCGCCTTGCGCG
>NZ_JALBHA010000646.1:0-2962 GCF_023006445.1 Bradyrhizobium sp. SHOUNA76 | reverse complement strand
GCCGACTTCGCCGCTGGGGCCGCTGGCGCAGCCGCTTTTGGAGCAGCTTTGGGCGCCGGTTGCGCCGTCTGCGCCCGTGCGGAATCGGCGATACCCCCGGCCGCCACGCCAGTCATCAAAGCTAAAATCAGCACCCGCCACATGCTGGAGTGGTTCCCTCAATATTGTGACTGGAAGATGGCCCGGTCGCGCTTTGTCCCCGTGGCAGGGATAGCGGGGAAAGTCCAATTTGGGAAGGCAGTTAGCGGTATCAGCCTTTGGATCGTGCGGCACGCTGCTCGGCCCATTGCGCATCGGTCCAGCCGAGCAAATCCTCGGCGCCGGAACTGCGCAAATGTGCGCCACCGTCGATGACGACCATCTCGCCATTGATGTAGCCGGCGCGATCCGAGACCAGGAAGCTGGCGAGATCGGCAAGCTCGCTGTGCTCGCCCGTACGTCCCAGCGGATTGCGCGCGGCCCAGCCATCGTCACGGCCTTCGGGGCGGAGCTGCCCCGACGCGCCCGCGGTCGGGAACGGACCCGGCGCGATGGCGACGGTGCGGATGCCTTTCTGCCCCCATTCCACCGCAAGACTTTTGGTCATCGCCAGCAGCGCCGATTTCGCCATCGCCGAGGGCACGGTGAAGGCTCGGCCAGTGATGGTCGAGGTCGAGAGGATCGAGAGTACGACGCCGCCATGCTTGGCATCGATCCAACGCCTGCCGGCGGCGAGCGTGCAATACATCGCGCCATGCAACGTCGGCGCCAGGATCGCGTCGACCGCGCGGAACGACAGATGCTCGCTCTGGGCGATGAAGGTCGCGGCAGCGTTGTTGACGAGGATATCGAGCGGCGCCTCACGCCAGATCGCGTCCATCATCGCCTCGACGGCCGCACCGTCGCGAATATCGCAGGCGATGGTGGTGACCTTGCCGCCGGTCTCCTCGCGCATCTCGCCCGCGGTCGCTTCCAGCCGATCGAGCTTGCGGCCACAGATGACGAGCTCGGCGCCAAGCGTGAGGAAGCGACGCCCCATCGCCGCGCCAAGTCCCGAGCCGCCGCCGGTGACGAGAATGCGCTTGTTCCTGAGCAGGCTTGTTTCAAACATCGTTTGAATCCTCGATATCTCACACTCCGTCATTGCGAGCGCAACGAAGCAATCCAGAGACCGTGCGGCGGAAATAGTCTGGATTGCTTCGCTGCGCTCGCAATGACGAGGATAGGCCCTCGAGCCGTCTTAGACAAAGAATCCGGATTGTCGGGCCGCACTAAATCCGGCAAAACCGGGCCAACTATAATTCCACTCGAAACGCCCCAAGGTGCCGCCATGAAAGCCATCCTCTGCTCGCAATATTGCCAGCCCGACGATCTCGTGCTGACTGAGGTGCCGGACCCGGTGGCCGGTCCCGGCGAAGCGGTGATCGCGATCAAGGCGGCGGCGCTGAACTTCTTCGACCTCCTGATGATTCAGGGCAAGTACCAGATCAAGCCGCCGTTCCCGTTCTCGCCGGCCGCGGAAGTCGCGGGCGTGATCGAGAGCATCGGCCCTGGCGTGAGCGATTTGAAAGTCGGCGATCGCGTCGTCGCGTCCTGCGGCCACAACGGCGCGCGCGAGAAGATCGCGCTGCCGGCGGCTTCGATCGTGAAGATTCCCGACAATCTCGACTACGACCGCGCAGCCGGCATCATCATCATCTACGGCACGGCGCTGCACGCGCTGGAAGATCGCGCCAGCCCGAAGCCGGGCGAGACGCTCGCGGTGCTCGGCGCAGCCGGCGGCACCGGCCTTGCCGCCTGCGAGCTCGGCAAGCTGATGGGGTTGAAGGTGATCGCCTGCGCTTCGTCGGACGAGAAGCTCGAATTCGCGAAAGCGCATGGTGCCGAGCTGACGTTGAACTACGCCAAGGAAGATCTGAAGGAGGGCCTGCGCAAGCTCACCGGCGGCAAGGGCGTCGACATCATCTTCGATCCCGTGGGTGGTGCCTATGCCGAACAGGCGCTGCGCTCGATTGCGTGGGAAGGTCGCTTCCTCGTCATCGGCTTTGCAGCGGGCGACATTCCGAAGATGCCGCTGAACCTCGCGCTGCTGAAGGGTTGCGACATCCGCGGCGTGTTCTGGGGCGCATGGACGCGGCAGAATCCGGAGAAGAATCGCGCCAATCTCGAGAAGCTCGTGAAGTGGACGGCGGAAGGAAAGATCTCATCGCATGTCGATCGCACCTTCCCGCTGGCTCAGACCGCGGACGCGCTGAAGGTGCTCGCGGGACGCCAGGCTATGGGCAAGGTGATCCTGCATCCCTGAGGATGTGGGCGTCGCCGTCGCTACGCACGCAACTGTCACCGCTCAAATCGCCGGCGCCGCTGAAGCTGCGCCGGCTTTTTCGTGCGCCACCGCTTGGTAAAGCGCCCTCAACCATTCCCGCTAAAATTGCGGTGCATTCCCCTGCTTCGCCGCAATCAAACCCAAATCTCTCCCGATTCGCGCAAATCGTCGTCGTCTTTTGGGCTGATTCAGACGGCGATTTACCGGCTCCAGTTTGCGGGGCACTTCTGGACAACAATAAAAAGACTGAAGCCGGGAATGCCCTGCATTGCGTTAGTAATGGGGAGCATCACCATGGAGACGACGGCATACCGCCCGTCGAAGGAGTCGAGGGCGCTCGACTCCAATCGAGCCGCATCACATCCGCCGACCGCGTCATTTATCCGTGCGCGCGCCGCACGGGCCGATCTTTCGCAGGACGATCCGATTCCGCTCTTCCTGTCCGATCCGCTCGGTGCGCCGGACCCAAGCGAATATACGCCAGTGGAGTTGCGTTCCAGAATTGTGCCGCGCGTTCTCGCGGCCGTCCTGGCGGCATCCACCCTGGCAGGTATGGCCGCACTGCTTCAGCCCGACTTTCGCGGCTTCTTCACCGCCAACGCCGGTAGCTGGGTGGGGGTCGCGCCGGGCCTGGCCATGGCGTCGGCCAACGCGCCG
>NZ_JALBHA010000645.1:0-2978 GCF_023006445.1 Bradyrhizobium sp. SHOUNA76 | reverse complement strand
CGGCCTTCTCCAGCGCCTTGACCAGGAGATAGTGGACGTTGGAGCCCTTGTTGAGCGCAACCTTCCTGCCCTTGAGGTCCGCGACCGATTTCAGCGGGCTGTCCTTCGGCATGGTGGCCGAGAAGAACAGCGTCTGCCGCTTGATCGGGAGTTTCGCGACGATTTTGCGGATGTCGTTGATGAAGCCCATGTCGAGCATGCGGTCGGCTTCGTCGAGCACGAGGAACTCGACGCTGCCAAGCTTCAGGCCATTGCTCTGCACGAGATCGAGCAGGCGGCCCGGGGTGGCGACCAGCACGTCGACGCCCTGCATCAGTGCACGGACCTGGCGGCCCATCGGCACGCCGCCGATGGCGAGCGTCGAGGACAGGCGGATATGGCGGCCATAGGCGTTGAAGCTATCAAGGATCTGGCCTGACAGCTCGCGGGTGGGCGACAGCACCAACACCCGGCAGGTCTTGGGCTGCGGTTTGATGCGGTTCTCGAGCAGGCGGTGGAGGATCGGCAGCGCGAAGGACGCGGTCTTGCCGGTTCCGGTCTGGGCGATGCCGACGACGTCGCGCCCGGTCAGCGCGATCGGAACAGTCTGGGCCTGGATGGGGGTGGGAGTGACGTAGTTCTCTTCGGCGAGAGCACGCGCGATCGGTTCGGCGAGGCCGAAATCCTGAAACGAAGTCAAAAGATGGGTTCTTTCCATGTCAAAAGCGGGCGCCCGGCGCATTCAGCGCGGCGCGCGCAAAAGGGTGTCGAGAAGACACCTGCGTGTTTAGGGTGTCGGATGGCTTGTGAGATATGGGGCAAGCCAGAGGCCCGTAGGGGCTTAAGAACACGCGGCTCGCAACGACCCCTTGATTCGCAAGAGGTCTCGGCCGTTCATATGGAACATTTAGGGGACCCTTTCAAGGCTGGCTCGGCTGAAATGGCGATTGCGGTGCAGAAATAGTTATGCCGGAAATTTAGCCAGAGTGGCCAATTTGCCTAAAAAATAAACCGCCTGCCGCTTTGGCATACATTTGAATTGCTCAAGTTTTGAGCTGTTTCTTGGTGGCGAAACTTTGATTTCTGGCAATTACTCCAGCGAAACCAAGTGGTTGGTGGGTGCTCAGTCCATGGCACGGTTCTTGCGAATCCGTTAATCGCAGGCGGCCGTAGGGGCCGTTTCGCAGCGTTTTTCACGTCTGCGTCAGGGAGATGAGACACTCATGCTTAGCAAATCCATTCACGATATAGCGGCGTCATTTAGCCGCCGTGGCGTTCTCGCTGCGACCGCCGGCCTGATGCTCGGTCTGGCGCCATTGACCGGCGCGAAAGCCGCCGATGACACCATCAAGGTCGGCGTGCTGCACTCCCTTTCCGGCACCATGGCCATCAGCGAAACCACGCTGAAGGATACCATCCTCTTCCTGATCGACCAGCAGAACAAGAAGGGCGGCGTGAACGGCAAGAAGCTCGAGGCCGTCGTGGTCGATCCCGCCTCGAACTGGCCGCTGTTCGCCGAGAAGGCGCGCGAGCTGATCACCAAGGACAAGGTCTCGGTCGTATTCGGCTGCTGGACCTCGGTGTCGCGCAAGTCGGTGCTCCCGGTGTTCAAGGAGCTGAACAGCATCCTGTTCTACCCCGTGCAGTACGAGGGTGAGGAAAGCGAGCGCAACGTGTTCTACACGGGTGCGGCGCCGAACCAGCAGGCGATCCCCGCCGTCGACTACCTGATGAAGGAAGAGAAGGTGAAGCGCTGGGTGCTCGCAGGCACCGACTACGTCTATCCGCGCACCACCAACAAGATCCTGGAAGCCTACCTGAAGTCCAAGGGTGTCGCCCAGGAAGACATCATGATCAACTACACGCCGTTCGGTCACTCCGACTGGCAGACGATCGTGGCCGACATCAAGAAGTTCGGCTCGGCCGGCAAGAAGACCGCGGTGGTCTCGACCATCAATGGCGACGCCAACGTTCCCTTCTACAAGGAACTCGGCAACCAGGGCATCAAGGCGAAGGACATCCCGGTCGTCGCGTTCTCGGTGGGTGAGGAAGAGCTCGCCGGCATCGACACCAAGCCGCTGGTCGGCCATCTCGCCGCCTGGAACTACTTCGAGTCGATCAAGACCAAGGACGGCTCGAACGAGAAGTTCATCAAGGACTGGCAGGCCTACACCAAGAATCCGAAGCGCGTGACCAACGATCCGATGGAAGCGCATGTGATCGGCTTCAACATGTGGGTGAAGGCCGTCGAGAAGGTGAAGTCGACCGATCCGGACAAGGTGATCGACGCGCTTCCCGGCATCGAAGCGCCGAACCTGACCGGCGGCGTGTCGAAGATGCTGCCGAACCACCACATCACCAAGCCGGTGTTCATCGGCGAGATCAAGGGCAACGGCCAATTCGACGTAGTCTGGAAGACCCCGGGCCTCGTCGCGGGCGACGCCTGGTCGAAGGAGCTCGACGGCTCCAAGGACCTGATCGGCGACTGGGTCGGCAAGAAGTGCGGCAACTTCAACACCAAGACCAACAAGTGCCTCGGTTCGGGCTCCTGATCCGGATCTGACACTCCATTGCACGAACGGAGAAGGCGGCGATCCCGCCGCCTTCTCCACTCATTTCCGCCGGGGTCATTCACAGTGCCAGCCTATTTGTCCGCGCGCCTCTGCTCGCTTGCGCTCTCGTTGTTGCTGATTGCGTTCGCGCTGCCGGCCTTCGCCGGTCCGTTCGAGGATGGGGTCGCCAAATTCGCCAATGACGATTTCTCCGACACGGAAGAGGCGATCGGCGTGGTCGCGGGCAGCGGCAATCCGCTGGCTTTTCCCATCATCAGTGCGCTCCAGGACGGCCGCCTCATGGCCGACCCCGACAGCAAGAAGGTTTACGTCACCGGCACCGACGGCAAGTCGATCGATGCCGCGACCGGTCAGGCGGTGGCCAGCGTTCCCGACGGCGCGAGCGCGGTCCGCCTCAACAATCGCCTGCGCCGCAGCGTCGATGCC
>NZ_JALBHA010000644.1:0-2979 GCF_023006445.1 Bradyrhizobium sp. SHOUNA76 | reverse complement strand
GGCTTACTTGACGCGATCCTGAGCGCGGCTGCGCGAGACATGAGCAACTAAAACAACTATTTCCGCCACCCATCGAGGATCTCGGCTGCTGAAATGGGCTCAGCTCCGGCGTCTTGGCGATTGCCTTCAGGCAGGAGGCCACCGAGCGCTTGAACGGCTCGGTCGGCGCTTCCTTGGTATTGCGGAATTTGGAGTTGGAGGTGGTCATGTCACCTTGATCCGTCGTCCCGGCGAAGGCCGGGACGACACACCGAGAGAAATCAGCTGAGCGCCACGTTGACCGCCGATTCCGGCAGCTCCGCGTTGAAACAGCGCTGGTAGAACTCGGCGACCAGGGGGCGCTCGAGCTCGTCGCACTTGTTGAGGAAGGTGACGCGGAAGGCGAAGCCGATATCACCGAAAATGTCGGCGTTCTCAGCCCAGGTGATCACCGTGCGCGGGCTCATCACCGTCGACAGATCGCCGTTGGCGAAGGCGTTACGGGTGAGATCGGCAAGGCGCACCATCTTGTTGACGATGTCGCGGCCCTCAGTGGTGCGATAGTGCTTGGCCTTGGCCAGCACGATCTCCACTTCCTCGTCATGGCTGAGATAGTTCAGCGTGGTGACGATCGACCAGCGGTCCATCTGGCCCTGGTTGATCTGCTGGGTGCCGTGATAGAGGCCCGAGGTGTCGCCGAGACCAACCGTATTGGCGGTGGCGAACAGGCGGAACGCCGGATGCGGCTTGATCACCTTGTTCTGGTCGAGCAGCGTCAGGCGTCCGGAGACTTCCAGCACGCGCTGGATCACGAACATCACGTCCGGGCGGCCGGCGTCGTATTCGTCGAACACCAGCGCGACGTTGTTCTGCAGCGCCCAGGGCAAGATGCCGTCGCGGAATTCGGTGACCTGCTTGCCGTCGCGGACCACGATGGAATCCTTGCCGACGAGGTCGATACGGCTGATGTGGCTGTCGAGGTTGACGCGCACGCAGGGCCAGTTCAGGCGTGCCGCGACCTGCTCGATATGGGTGGATTTGCCGGTGCCGTGATAGCCGGTCACCATCACGCGGCGGTTGCGGGCAAAGCCGGCGAGAATGGCGAGCGTGGTGGCGCGATCGAAGCGATAGTCGGAATCGACTTCGGGCACATGAGGATCGACTTCGGAATAGGCGGGGACCTCGAGATCGCTGTCGATCCCGAACACCTGGCGCACCGACACCTTCATATCGGGCTGACCGGAAACTTCCTCAATTTTGGACAGGGCGGCGGTCGTCATCAATCCTCCGAGGTCCCGGGCGGTCCCGAAACCAGTTATTCGCACGTTGGCTGCGGCTGGGTGCTGAAAATCAACCTATCAGAGACAGATGGCCGGCAGAAGCCCGCCCACCAATCAAAGTTCCATTGTCTTTTCATTTAGATAGGTGAGGAACGCACTTTTTGGAGGGCTGCCTTGCGAATCACGCTCGAATTTCGAGCGGGGAAGGCGACTTGCCCACGCGAATGGCACTTTTACCGCCACTCCTTAACTAGGTAGGGTCTTCCCCAGGTCCATCGCCGAGACGAAAGACGACGTGACATCCTTCCTCGATCCCCTCATCTCCTTCGTCTCGGCCCATCCGTGGCTGGCCTATCTGACCCTGTTCCTGGCGGCGCTGCTCGAAGCCGTGCCAGTGGTGGGATCGGTGATCCCCGGATCGACCATCATCCTGGCGCTCAGCGCCCTGGTTCCGGGCGGCGAGCTGGCGCTGCCATGGGTGCTGCTCGCCGCTGCGCTTGGCGCCGTGCTCGGAGACGGCTCCGCCTACTGGATCGGGCACCGGCGGCAGCGCGAGATCCTCACCACCTGGCCGCTGACCAACTATCCGCGCGTGGTCGAAGAGAGCGAGAGCTTCTTCCACCGCTTCGGCGCCTGGGCCGTGTTCTTCGCCCGCTTCGTACCGCCGATCCGCGCCTTCGTGCCTGTGACCGCCGGCGCACTCGGCATGCCGCCCGCGAAGTTCTACGCGGTGAACATCCCGGCGATCCTGGTCTGGGCGCCGGCCCATGTGCTGCCCGGTGTGCTGGCCGTGTCGGCCCTGCACGAATATGCCGGGCTGCATCACCACGGGCATGTCGGCAAGCACATCTGGATGCTGACGGTGGTCGCGGTTGCGATCGTGCTGGGCGGGGCGGTGTGGATCTATCGCCGGCGGAATGGCAGCGTCGCGGAAGCGAAGCCGCGGGCGTAGGCGGCGCCACATTACAGGTGTCGTCCCTGCGAACGCATGCGTTCGCAGGGACGACATGGGAGAACGCTGCACTCACACCGGCTCTAACCAGCCCCCGTCCTCCGCCCCGGCGCCGGCCCCACATACCTTGCCCTTGGGCGTATCAACTTCCCGAACTGCAATTGCTCGCTCGCATGCGCGATCCAGCCGACGCTGCGGGCCATCGCGAACAGGGCGAGTTCGCTGCCGGCGGGCAGGCGCAGCGCGTGCACGAGCACGGCGAGTGCATAGTCGATGTTGACGAATTCGCCGGTTGCTTCCGCGATGCGCTCCGGCACCTCGCGGGTGAATTTGCGCGGTGCGCCGGCGCGAGAGAGCGCATTGAGCAGCGATTGCGCGCGGGGATCGCCGCGCTTGTAGACGCCATGGCCGAAGCCGGCAAAACGCTCGCCGAGCGCGACACGCTCGCGCACCATCGGGGCTACGTCGCGATCGATCAGCGTTTTCACGAGTTGCGAGGCCAGCACGCCGGCGCCGCCATGCTGCGGCCCTTTCAACGCGGCGAGACCGGCGATCACGGCGTCGTACAGGTTAAGGCCCGTCGAGGCCGCGCAGCGCGCGGTGAAGGTCGAGGCGTTCAGCTCGTGATCGGCGAGCAGAACCAGCGCGCGGCGAATCAGATCGGGCGCGTGCTTGTTGTCCGCCGCCCAGGCCTTCGCGATGTCCTCATGCAGCGGCGCGGCCGAGGGCTCGGCATTGAGCATGGTCGCAACCAGCAGGCGGACGATG
>NZ_JALBHA010000643.1:0-2981 GCF_023006445.1 Bradyrhizobium sp. SHOUNA76 | reverse complement strand
GCGCCAGGCCGCGCGTGCGGCGGGTCTGCCCGATGCCACGGGCGCCACCACCGTCATCAAGGTCTGCGGCTCCGGCCTGAAGGCGACCATGCTGGCGCACGACATCATCCGCGCCGGCTCGGCCGAGATCGTCGTCTCCGGCGGCATGGAGAGCATGAGCAACGCGCCGTATCTGCTGGCCAAGGCACGCGGCGGCTATCGCGCCGGCCACGACCGCATCATCGACCACATGATGATGGACGGCCTCGAGGACGCCTACGAGACCGGCCGCTCCATGGGCGATTTCGGCGAGGCCACCGCGGAGGCCTACCAGTTCACCCGCAAGGACCAGGACGCCTATGCAATGGAAACGCTCAGCCGCGCCCGCAAGGCGGTCGAAGGCGGCGCGTTCAAGGCCGAGATCGCGCCGATCACGCTGACCGAGAAAGCGGGTCCCCGCATCATCGCCAATGACGAGCATCCGCTGAAGGTCGACCCCGCCAAAATCCCGGGCCTGAAAGCCGCGTTCCGCGCCAACGGCACCATCACGCCGGCGGCCTCCTCCGCCAACGCCGACGGCGCCGCCGCGCTGGTGCTGACCAAGCGCTCGCTGGCCGACCGCAATGGCCTGCCTGTCATCGCCGAGATCAAGGGCCACGCCACCCACAGCCAGGAGCCGCAATGGTTCACCACGGCACCGATCCCGGCGATCCGCAAGCTGCTCGACAAGGTCGGCTGGAGCGCGGGTGACGTCGACCTGTTCGAGATCAACGAGGCGTTTGCCGTGGTGGCGATGGCGGCACAGCGCGACCTCGGCATTCCCCGCGACAAGCTCAACATCAACGGCGGCGCCTGCGCGCTCGGACATCCCATCGGGGCCACCGGCGCGCGGTTGATCGTAACGCTGCTGCATGCGCTGGAGGCGAACAACCTGAAGCGCGGTGTTGCGTCGCTCTGCATCGGCGGCGGCGAAGCCACGGCAATCGCGGTGGAGCGGGTCGCGCACTAACCCGTGCCATGGCCGAAATAGAGGGAAGTCCGACATTTTAGACTTCCCTTTTTTGTGCGAGATTGCAACTGTCATGCGGGTCTCTTCGGGGCTCGCCAACCACCATTGAGGCTCAATGATCTCGAACTGGCTCGCGGCGGCATTGGCCCGCCGCAACATCCATTACGGCTGGGTGATGGTCGGGGTGACCTTCCTCGCTGCGCTGATCAGCGCCGGCACGGTCGGCGCGCCCGGCGTGTTCATCGTTCCGCTGCAGAAGGAGTTCGGCTGGAGCACGGCGGAGATCTCCTCCGCGCTGTCGATCCGTTTCATCCTGTTCGGGCTGATGGCGCCGTTCGCGGCCGCCCTGCTCAACCGCTATGGCCTGCGCAACGTCACCCTGGCCGCGCAGTTGGTCGTCGTTTCCGCGCTGGTGCTCTCGCTCGGCATGACGCAGGTCTGGCAACTCGTGGCGCTGTGGGGCGTCGTGATCGGCATCGGCACCGGCATGACTGCGATGGTGCTGGGCGCCACCATCGCGACGCGCTGGTTCGCCGCGCGGCGCGGGCTCGTTATCGGCATCCTGACCGCGAGTGTCGCCACCGGCCAGCTCGTGTTCCTGCCGCTGCTCGCAAGCCTCACCGAACGTTACGGCTGGCGGCTGGCGCTCGGCTTCGTCTGCATCGCGCTTGGCGTTTCGGCGCTGGCGATCCTGCTCGCGATGCGCGACCGTCCGAGCGATTTGGGCCTGCGCCCGTTCGGCGACGAAGGCACCGAGCCCCTGCCCGCCCCGCCCGCCAGCCACGGCTCGATCACGGGCGTTGCCCTCGGCACGCTGCGCGACGCTTCGAAGTCGACTACGTTCTGGATCCTGTTTGCGACGTTCTTTGTCTGCGGCGCATCCACCGCTGGCCTCGTGCAGGTGCATCTGATCCCGATGTGCCTCGATTTCGGCATCCCGCAGCTGCAGGCCGCAAGCCTGCTCGCTGCGATGGGCATGTTCGACTTCGTCGGCACCATCATATCGGGCTGGCTGTCGGACCGGTACGACAATCGCTATTTGCTGTTCTGGTACTACGGCCTGCGCGGACTCTCCCTGCTCTTCCTGCCCTTCAGCGATTTCACGTTCTACGGCCTCTCCGTCTTCGCGGTGTTCTACGGGCTCGACTGGATCGCGACGGTACCGCCGACGGTGCGGCTCACTGCGCAAAAGTTCGGACCCGAGCGCGCCAATCTGGTGTTCGGCTGGATCTTTGCCGGCCATCAGCTCGGCGCCGGCACCGCCGCCTTCGGCGCCGGTTTGTCGCGGACGATCTATCAGAGCTATTTGCCCGCATTCTTCATCGCCGGCGCGCTCTGCGTGTTCGCCTCGCTGATCGTGCTGGCGCTGTCGCGGCAAACCGAGCCGAAGCCGCAAGCCACGATGGCCTAGTACCTGATCGTGGTGGTGACGCCGAACACCGCGGCGTCACCAATCCGCTCGCAATGCCGGGGCAAAGAGCGTCGGCGCCGCTTCTGCAGCTTGCATCTCCATCGTAGACACACCTTCGCGTTCTCGCGGCTCATTTCGCCCGAGCTTTGCTCTCTTCGTTGCTCCCTTCTTAAGAAAGGGCGCAGGGAAGGCCGGGCGCCGGCTGGCACCCGCGGTCCCGTGTGCTAACAAGACGCGCACGGGGTGGACTACAGGTGACGCCGGAACGGCCGGCCTTCCCTGCGCGGATGGTTTTACGGCTTATGTCGTGCTCTCCCCGGGGAGCGATGCACTATTGCCCCCGTCGCCTTGCGGATGGCTGATGCGCGTACCCGGTTGGGCCGCTGCAATCACCGCAACACTTGACGCACAGACCCCGGGCGTCAGGACCACACGATTTTGCCGTCCGCGCACATCCCCATTCCTGTCCGCGACGACTGGCGTGCGCTCGCCATCGCGGCCGAACGAGGACGCTGTCAGCGCCGTGTCGTATCGCGCCTGCCGCTGCTCACGGGGTTTCCGCCCTGCAGCTTGCTCAGCGCG
>NZ_JALBHA010000642.1:0-2982 GCF_023006445.1 Bradyrhizobium sp. SHOUNA76 | reverse complement strand
AGTGCTGCGTCTGCGCGCCGCCAGCGCCACCGCCGCTGTCGCGGCCCATGGTGCCCTGTGCGTTCGCCAGACCGGTGCCTGCGACGAGTGCGACTGCGGCAACCGAGATCATAAAGCGGTTCAACATCGAATTCTCCTCACGTGTTTATTGCGTCATTGCCCGCGCCGACAACGAAAGGAGATTTCAGTTGTTCCGGAACTTCGCCTGTTCCGCGGCATTTGTTTGTTGAATGCCAGATGAATGACTTTGCACGAAGACGCCAACGTTCCGTGTAAGAAGAAAGGCCGGCTTTTCAACCGGCCCTTTTTCGTGTTTTCAGTATTATGAAACGTGATCAGCAAGTTGCCTTGCCGCAGCGGGCGATGCCGATCTTTTCCCTGAGGCCTTCGACGCCGACGGCGCCGATCACGATCTGCTTGCCGATGACGTAGCTCGGCGTGCCGTTCATGCCCATCGCTTCGGCGAGCTTGAAGTTCTCCTCGATGGTGGCGCGCACCTCGGGGCTGGCGATGTCCTTCTCGATCTTCGCGGTGTCGAGGCCGGCTTCCTTGGCTGCTTGAAGCGCGCGTGCCTTGTCGGCGGCACCGCGGCCGGTGAGCAGCTTCTGGTGGAAGTCGAGATATTTCTTGCCGGAGGGATCCTGCATGCGTACGGCGACCGCGACCTGGGCCGCTTCCACCGAGCCCTGGCTCAGCACCGGAAACTCCTTCAGCACGACCTTCAGCTTTGGATCGCTCTTCATGAGCGTAAGCATGTCGTCCATCGCGCGCTTGCAGTAGCCGCAATTGTAGTCGAAGAACTCGACGAAGGTGACGTCGCCGTCCTTGTTGCCGAGCACGACCTGTCGCGGCGAGTTGAAGATCGCGTCCGCATTCTGCGCGACGCTGGCTTCGTGCTTCTGGGTCTCGGCTGCGGCCTGACGCTTGCTGAGCTCGGCCATGGCCTCCTCGAGCACCTCGGGATGGCTGACGAGATAGTTCTTGATGATGGCCTCGATGTCGGTGCGCTGGCTGTCGGAGAAACTGTCGGCCGACGCGGGCGCGGCTGCGCCGAACAGGGCGAGCGCAAACAACGCGGGAGCAAGCAGGCGCAGCGAAAGCATAGGCAAATCCTCTTATTCAAAGCAGGTTTCGAGAAACGTCCCGGCGGACTCAGAGCTCGGCGTCGTGACGTCGCGGTGTCGGGCGTCGTTTTAGGCATTTCATAGCGTGGCGGCTTGGCCGCCACGATGTTCAATTGCGCGGCGGCTTCGCCGCCACGATGTCGTCGGCCTTGACCCATCCGGGCGTGCCGACGGCGAAACGGGTTTTCGCGCGCGTGGCTAGCTCGCGGGCGGTCTTGTTGTCGCCGCGCAGATACGCGGCCTGCGCCGAGGCGAGATCTGCCTCGGCATATTCGCCCTTCCGGCCATAGGCCATCGCGAGCTGGGTATAGCCGAGCGCCGCCTCGGGCTCTCGCGCCACCGCGGCGCGGAGAATCCGAACAGCGTCGTCGGTGTAGGCCTTATTATCGGTTCCAACCAGAGCCTGCCCAAGTAACATCTCGATGAGGGGCGAATTGTTCGAGAGCTGCGCTGCCTTGCGCAGGGCCGGGATCGCCTCGGCCGGCTTGCCGCTTTCCAGCAGCGCCTGGCCGCGCACCTCGTAGAAGTACGGGTTGTTTGGCTGGACCTGGATCAGCGCGTCGATCTGGGTGAGCGCGCTTCGCAGGTCCCCGTGCAGATAGGTGCTGATGGCACGGGCATAGCGCGCCGGCATGCTGTCGTTGGTTTGGGGATAGCGGCGGTACACCGTTTCCGGCCGCTCCATGAAGGCGGAGATCTTGGCTCGCACCATGTCGTGGCGGAGCTGGAGCGCGGGATCGTCCTTCTTGTTCCAGAAGGGGCTCGAGCTTGCGAATTCCTGGAGCGCTGCGACGCGCTCGGCCGGCATCGGATGCGACTGGAGATAGGGATCGGCGCCGCGCGCGGCGAACAAGCTCTCGCCTGTGAAGCGTTTGAAGGTCTCGTACATGCCCTTCGGCGATTGCTGGGTCGCGGTCAGGAATTTTACGCCGGCGCGGTCGGCGTTCTCCTCCTGCTGGCGCTGGTAGGACAGCAGTGTGCGGCGGATCACCTCCTGCGGCGCGGCGATCGCCGCGGCGCCGGCATTGGCGAGGCCGTTGTTGCCGGCGCTGCTGCGCTGGGTGCTGCCCGCGGCGATCGCGCCGGCACCAAGCAGCATCGCGATGATCATCTGGGTCTGGGCGGCGGCGAGCTGCTCACGCAGCTTGGACAAATGGCCGCCGGCCAAATGCCCGGTTTCGTGCGCGAGCACGCCGATGATCTGGTTCGGCGTCTCCGATTGAAGGATCGCGCCGTAATTGACGAAGATGCGGCGGCCGTCGGCGACGAACGCGTTGAACGAGTTGTCGTTGAGGATCACCATCTGGATGTTCTGCTTCTCCAGACCTGCAGCGCGCAGGATCGGGCGCGTGTATTCGCGCAGCAGCTGCTCGGTCTCGGTGTCGCGCAGGACCGGCGGCCCCTTGGCTTGCGCATGCGCGGCCGAGAACGGCGTCAGTGCAGTCGCCGCAGCCATGATGAGGGCGGTGAGGGCGGAGGCCTTCTTGCGCAATGCGATCTGGAGCAACATCAGGCGGTCTGGGTCAAACGGTCTTGATCAAGCAGTTTCGTGATTGGTTTTGGCGATTGGCGGCGGACCGGATACGCGATATGCCCTTGCGGGCCGTTCCCCTTATGACCCGTACAATGCGGCCAGTCTGGGGCGCAAGCGCCCCGTTTCCCGGACCGGACGGACCGGTCCGCCAGCGAATAGCAGAAATCGATGCACGATGCGACCTTGAGGAACCGGTTGGGGCAGTGGCTCGAGCCCTCCGGCCGGAGCGATGTTCCCCCGTTCATGGTGATGGACGTCATGGCCGCGGCGGCCCGAATCGAGGCCGCTGGCGGCCATGTCATCCACATGGAGGTCGGCCAGCCC
>NZ_JALBHA010000641.1:0-2986 GCF_023006445.1 Bradyrhizobium sp. SHOUNA76 | reverse complement strand
AGAGCAGGGCGGAGCCCGGCGAGATCATCTTGCCGAGCCCGAGCAGGTCGTTCTCGTCGCCGCCGGTGCCGTGCAGCAGCAGGAGCGGCGGGGAGCCCGCGCTGGTCGCGGGCTCGAAGCGGTGGATGAATGCAGTTTCAGTCATGACACGGTCTCTTCCAAATTCGGCAACACACCTTCGATCTGCTTGCGGTGCTGCTCGAGGAAGCTAGGCAACTTGAGGTCACGTCCCAGCGTCGCGACGGGCTCGTCGACGGCGAAGCCGGGAATGTCGGTCGCGATCTCGAACAGCACGCCGCCGGGTTCGCGGAAGTAGACCGAGCGGAAGTAGTTGCGGTCGCGCTGCTCGGTCGGATGCAGGCCGTGATTGCTCACGAGCTTTTGCGCCATCTTGCCCTGCTCGGCATCGTCAACCGCGCGGAAGGCAATGTGATGCACCGACCCGCCGCCCTGATGCCCGCGCAGGAAGCCCTTGGCCTCGTAGATGTCGACGACGCTGCCCTCGACGTCGCCCGGGGCCTTGAAGCGGATCACCGAGCCTTCGCGTCCGGTCTCCTTGAAGCCGAACACGTCGGTGAGGACGGCGGCCGTCTTGGCCGCGCTGTCGAGCAGCAAGGTCACGCCATGGAAGCCGCGGATCGCATGCTCGGCCGGCACGTCGCCGTTGCTCCAGCCGGGCTCGTTTTCCGCACCCGGCACGCCGACCAGCGCGAGCGCCATGCCATCAGGGTCGGTGAAAGGCAGCACGGACTCGCCGAAGCGCTTTTCCAGCGCCTCATAGGCAATGCCCTTTTCAGTGAGGCGCTGGGTCCAGTAGCCGAGCGAGCGCTGCGGCACGCGGAAGGCGGTCTGATGGGTCTCGCCGACGCCGCGGCGTCCGGGCGATACACCGGCCCACGGGAAAAAGGTCAGGATGGTGCCGGGCCGGCCGGTCTCGTCGCCGTAATAGAAGTGATAGGTGCCGGGATCGTCGAAATTGACCGTCTTCTTGACGAAGCGCAGGCCGAGATCCCGCGTGTAGAAGCCGAAATTGCGAATGGGGTTGCCGGCAATCGCGGTCACATGGTGCAGTCCAGACATTGTCGTCCTCCAAAAGCTCGGGGAGCGTCTTGCTCTGGCCGGAAATATTGTTCCGCTTTGGATTGGAGACAATCCATGCAAATATGACGGCTATGTCTACGATTTGGAAACAATCGCCAGGGCCGTCCCTTGGATAAGCTCGGCAGTCTGCGGGCCTTCGTGAAGGTGGTCGAAAGCGGCAGTTTTGCCGAGGCGGGCCGGCAGCTCCGGCTGTCGCGATCGGCGATCAGCAAATACATCGCCGACCTCGAGGAGAGCCTCGGCGTGCAGCTCCTGAACCGGACCACGCGGCATGCGAGCCCGACCGAGAACGGCCAGCGCTATTTCGAGCGCGCGGTCGTGATCCTCTCGGAGATCGAGGCCGCCGACCAGGCGGTGGCGCAGGCCCAGTCGGCGCCGCGGGGGCTGCTCCGCGTCAACGCGCCGATGTCGTTCGGCACCATGCGGCTCGGGCCCGTGCTGGCCGATTTCATGGCGCGATATCCGGAGCTGCAGCTCCAGATCGTGCTCAGCGACGACCTGCTCGATCCCGTGCAGGACGGCTTCGACGTGACCTTGCGGATCGCGGAATTGGAATCGTCGAGCCTGATCGCGCGAAAAATCATGCCGATAGCGCGCATGATCTGTGCTTCGCCGGATTACCTCGCGCGGCACGGCACGCCGAAGCACCCGCAGGATCTGCGCGAGCATACCTCGCTCACCTACGGCTTCCTGCTCACCGGCAACCAATGGAAGCTGACCGGCGCTGACGGCGATCACTGGATCCAGCCGGCCTGGTCGCTCTGCGTCAACAATGCCGAGGTGCTGCGCGACGTCGCGATCAAGGGCAGGGGGCTGGCGCTGCTGCCGGAGTTCATCGCGGCCGATGCGTTACGGAAAGGCGAGCTGCGCGTCGTGCTGGACAATTATTTCGCGCCGCCGCTCGCGCTCTATGCGGTCTATCCGCCGACGCGGCATCTGTCGGTGAAAGTGCGGCTGTTCATCGATTTTCTGGTGGAGCGGTTTGGGCGGGAGGAGGCGGGCGGTGTGCGCCGGCGAGCCGAGGCTAACTGACCGAACGCTGTTCGGCAGGCTGAAGCAGATCGTCCAGCGCGTTCATCGAGGCCCGCTGAAGCTCGGCGAGTTCACGCGCAGAATTTTGCCGCTCAGGCGCTGACATCGCGGGCGCCGCCAGCTCGACCTCGCGGCAGTGCTCGAACAGGCGGACGAGGCCGAGCGCGCTCGCCGCGCTGCCGAGCTGATGGGTGAGCCGCGCGAGCTGCTTATGATCGCCGATCGCTGCGGTCTTGGTGATGTCTGCGATCAGCTTGTCGCTGGTCTCCTGCAGCAGATGATGCAGCTTCGCGATGTGCGCCGCGCCGAGCAGCTCCCGCTGGTCGTCGAGGAAGTGCCGGTCGATCAACGCGCCAGCAGCGAGCGGCGGCGCCGTCGGCTCGACTTCCGGATCGTTCTCGATCGCCTCGCGCAGCGCGTTGATCAGGATCGGTTTGCTGACGGTCTGGACAATGCCGGCGCCGGCGAGCCGCTCGCGCGCGCTCGACGACACGTCCGCCGTCACGGCGATGATGCGCGGCGTGTTTGGCAGACCGAGCTTGCCGATCCGCGAGGCCGCTTCCACGCCGTCCATGTCGGGCATGTGCAGGTCCATGAGGATGACGTCGAACGCCTGATCGCGGGCAAGTGCGACGGCCGATGCGCCGTTTCTTGCGATGGTAGGGAGATGGCCGAGCCTCTTCAGGATGGCTTCGCCGACGTCGCAATTGACGGGATCGTCGTCGACCAAGAGCACGCGGAGCTGCCGCGATGGCGGTTGCAGCGCACCTTGCGCGATGCCGCTCGCGGCGAGGCCGAGCGGCACTTGAAGCGTGAACGTGCTGCCCGCGCCCGGCGTGCTCGCAACCGTCAG
>NZ_JALBHA010000640.1:0-2988 GCF_023006445.1 Bradyrhizobium sp. SHOUNA76 | reverse complement strand
CCTGGGTCCCGGCTCTGCGCCGCAGCGCTTGCGCGCTGCAGCGCGTCCGGGACACGCGTGCAGAGCACGGGCGAGCCGGCATCCCCACGAATGTGGCGAGATCGCATCGGTTCAACAAAAAATCCCCTGTCGACGGTCGCCCGCGGTACCTTGATGAATCAACCCCGGTTGGTCCATAAGCGGCGTCCCGTGGTCGGTGGTTCGCCCCCGTATTGCGTGCTTGGATAGAGGAATTCTCGCGTGGCAAATATCAACCAGAAAATTGCGCAAGAGCTTGGGGTTCGGGCCGAGCAGGTCGAGGCGACGGTGACGCTGCTCGACGGCGGCGCCACGGTTCCCTTCATCGCCCGCTACCGCAAGGAAGCGACCGGTGCGCTCGACGACGCGCAATTGCGCACCCTGGAAGAGCGCCTGGGTTACCTGCGCGAGCTCGAAGACCGCCGCAAGGCCATCCTCGAATCAGTTCGGGAGCAGGGCAAGCTCGATGCCGCGCTCGAGGCCTCCATTCTCGCCGCCGACAGCAAGGCCCGCCTCGAAGACATCTATCTGCCGTTCAAGCCCAAGCGCCGCACCAAGGCGGAGATTGCCAAGGAAGCCGGCCTCGAGCCGCTCGCCAATCAGCTGATGGCGGAACCCACCAACGATCCCAAAGTCGTGGCGGAAAGCTTCGTCAACGCCGAGAAGGGCGTTGCGGATGCCACTGCTGCGCTGGACGGCGCCCGCGCCATCCTGGTCGAGCGGTTCGACGAGGACGCCGATTTGATCGGCGCGCTTCGCGAGGAGATGTGGACCAATGCGCGCATGGCGTCCAAGGTGCGCGACGGCAAGAAGACCGAGGGCGAAAAATTCGCCGACTATTTCGAGTTCTCCGAGCCGCTGACCAAATTGCCGTCGCACCGCATCCTCGCGATGTTCCGCGGCGAGAAGGAAGAGATCCTCGACCTGCAAATCCAGGCCGAGGCCGAGGCGCCGCCGCCGGGCGTGCCCAGCGCCTATGAATTGAAGATCATGAAGCGGTTCGGCATCGCCGACCTCAAGCGCGCCGGTGATCGCTGGCTGATCGACACCGTGCGCTGGGCCTGGCGCACCAAGATCCAGGTGCATCTCAACATCGACCTGCGCATGCGGCTGTGGAACGCCGCCGAGACCGAGGCCGTGCGCGTGTTCGCGTCCAATTTGCGCGATCTCTTGCTGGCCGCGCCTGCCGGCACCCGCGTCACCATGGGTCTCGATCCCGGCTACCGCACCGGCGTCAAGGTCGCCGTCACCGATGCAACCGGCAAGGTGGTCGATACCGCGGTGATCTATCCGCACGAGCCGCAGCGGCAGTGGAACGAGTCGCTCGCGATCCTCGGCAAGCTCGCGTTGAAGCACCGCGTCGAGCTGATCGCGATCGGCAACGGCACCGCCTCGCGCGAGACCGACAAGCTCGCAGGCGATCTCGTCAAGGGGCTGGCCGAGCTGAAGATGACCAAGATCGTGGTGTCGGAGGCCGGTGCGTCGGTCTATTCGGCTTCGGCCTTCGCCTCGGAGGAACTGCCGGGCCTCGACGTCACCCTGCGCGGCGCGGTCTCGATCGCGCGGCGGCTCCAGGATCCGCTCGCCGAGCTGGTCAAGATCGAGCCCAAGGCGATCGGCGTCGGCCAGTATCAGCACGACCTCGGCCAGGCCAAGCTGGCAAAGTCGCTTGACGCCGTGGTCGAAGATTGCGTGAACGCGGTCGGCGTCGACGTCAACACCGCGTCCGCGCCGCTGCTCGCGCGCGTGTCGGGCGTCGGCTCGGGTCTGGCGCAGAGCATCGTGGCGCATCGCGACGCCAACGGTCCGTTCAAGTCGCGCAAGGCGCTCAAGGACGTGCCGCGGCTCGGGCCGAAGGCGTTCGAACAGTGTGCAGGCTTCTTGCGCATTCTCGGCGGCGAGGACCCGCTCGATGCCTCCGGCGTGCATCCGGAAGCCTATCCGGTGGTGCGGCGGATTCTCAGCGCCACCAAGAGCGACATCAAGGCGCTGATCGGCAGCAGCGAGATCGTGCGCACGCTGAAGCCGAAGGACTTCGTCGACGAGACCTTCGGTCTGCCGACCGTCACCGACATCTTGCGTGAATTGGAAAAGCCCGGCCGCGACCCGCGTCCGGCGTTCAAGGCCGCGGTGTTCATGGAGGGCGTCGAGGAGATCAAGCATCTCAAGAAGGGCATGATCCTCGAGGGCACCGTGACCAACGTCGCCGCCTTCGGCGCCTTCGTCGATATCGGCGTGCACCAGGACGGTCTCGTGCACATCTCGGCGATGTCCAAGACCTACATCAAGGATCCGCGCGAGGTGGTTAAGCCCGGCGACATCGTCAAGGTGAAGGTGCTGGACTTCGAGGTCGCGCGCAAGCGCATCTCGCTGACGCTGCGCCTCGACGACGAGGTCGGCGCCAAGAAGGACGCCCCCGGCATGCAGCGCGACAACAGCTCGCGCAACCCGTCACGCATGACCTCCTCCGCACCCCGCAAGCAGGAATCCTCCGGCGGCGGCGCCCTCGCCGAAGCGCTGCGCCGCGCGGCGGAAAAGAACAACGGCAAGCGGGCGTAGCAGCTGAGCAGCCTGAATAGGGCAAGCTCCATCCGCGCCGTCATTGCGAGCGCAGCGAAGCAATCCAGGGTCCCTCCGCGGAAACAGTCTGGATTGCTTCGTCGCATCAGCGCAAGATTGCCGCGCAATTTTGTCGCGAGCTCCTCGCAATGACGGGGAGAGAGCGCCCGCTTCCCTAACACCCGCGTCAGAATCTGGCGTGTTTGTAAGTTGAAGCTGCCTGTTCCTTCCTTTCATCTGATCGTTCTCGTGCGGCGTTACGACCGCCGCACTGCAAGGAGGACCTTTCGATGAACAACAGGCTTCTCAAAGGCCTCACCGCGGCGACGCTCGCCGCGATGGTGGCGTTCGCTTCACCTGTGCTGGCCCGTGGCGGCGGTGGCGGAGGTCACGGCGGCTTTGGCGGTGGCG